>NZ_MEGQ01000034.1:0-44285 GCF_001725585.1 Thiomonas sp. SCN 64-16
TACCAGCCGACGCTGGCCGACGAAATGGGCAAGCTGCAAGAGCGCATCACCTCCACCAAAACCGGCTCCATCACTTCCATCCAGGCCGTGTACGTGCCGGCGGACGACTTGACCGACCCGTCGCCCGCAACCACCTTCAACCACCTCGACGCCACCGTGGTGCTGAGCCGCGACATCGCCTCGCTGGGCATCTACCCGGCGGTCGATCCGCTGGATTCCACCAGCCGCCAGATTGACCCCAACGTCATCGGCGAAGAGCACTACTCCACCACCCGCGCGGTGCAGGGCATTCTGCAACGCTACAAGGAACTGCGCGACATCATCGCCATTCTGGGCATGGACGAACTCTCGCCGGAAGACAAGCAGGCTGTGGCCCGCGCCCGCAAAATCCAGCGTTTCCTGTCGCAGCCCTTCCACGTAGCCGAAGTGTTTACCGGTTCGCCCGGCAAGTATGTGCCGCTGAAGGAAACCATCCGCGGCTTCAAGATGATCGTCAACGGCGAATGCGACGCCCTGCCCGAGCAGGCGTTCTACATGGTCGGCACCATCGACGAAGTCTTCGAGAAGGCCAAGAAACTCAACTAAGCCAGCGAGCTTGAAGCGATCCAATCCGGCCGACGATGCAAAAGACCGTCGGCTGGAGCCTGAAACCGCATCACGTTCCGGATTGAAGCCATGAACACCATCCATGTCGACGTCGTCAGCGCCGAAGAATCCATCTTCTCCGGCGAAGCCCGTTTCGTCGCCCTTCCGGGCGAGTCAGGTGAACTGGGCATTCTGCCCGGCCACACCCCCTTGATCACCCGCATCAAGCCGGGCTCGGTGCGAATCGAGTTGGCCGAAGCCAACGCCTCAGGCGGCAAGGAAGAGTTCATCTTTGTCGCAGGCGGCATTCTTGAAGTGCAGCCCAAGAGGGTGACCGTGCTCGCGGACACCGCCATTCGGGGAAAAGATCTCGACGAGGCCAAGGCCAACGAGGCGCTCAAGGCCGCGCAAGACGCGCGCGCGCATGCCAAAGAAGTGCAAGACGTCGCTGTGGTGGAGGGTGAACTCGCCATGCTGGCCGCCCAGCTTGCGGCGATCCGCAGGCTTCGCGGCCGAGCGCACTGAGAGCCCCCAGGGCCGGGCTGCGCCCAGCCCGCCACCGTGGGGGGCAAGCAAACTTGGGACGGCCCTACGTTTCTTTGAGTTCTCTTGGGTCAACCGTTGCAAAAGAACAGCCCGCTCGTGCGGGCTGTTTTGTTTTGCGCTTCGCCGCCGTTACGATGAACTGGACGCGAGCAATGTGGAGTCGGTGAATGAGCGCAGGTGGGGGCGTATGGACGACAGCCCAAGGAGGTCGGGACAGCAGGCCGCGCCTGCCAGGATCTCTGCTCGCCGTTGCACTGTTGCTGGGTTTGGCCTTAGGGGGCTGCGCCAGTGCGCCGCAGCGCAGCGCCTCGGGCGGGGCGCCAATCAATGCGCAGGAGGGGTGCCACGCTCCACCGCCCAATCTGCGTGCGGCCTACAACCGCACTTATACCGTGCGGGGCCGCAGCTACAGCCCCTTGCGCAACGCCGACGGTTACGACGAAGTAGGCATCGCCTCCTGGTACGGCTGGGAGTCGGGCACCACCACGTCGATGGGCACGCGTTTCAACCCGCGAGACTTTTCGGCCGCCAGCCGCGTCTTGCCGCTGCCGACCTGCGTTCAGGTGACCAATCTCGACAACGGTCTGAGCGCCCTGGTGCTGGTCAATGATCGGGGTCCATTTGTCAGCGGACGTTTGCTCGATTTGTCGATGGGCGCAGCGCAGGCTCTGGGCGTGACCCGAACGGGCACGGCGCGGGTGCGCATCGTGGCCCTGCCCGAGGGGGCCAACGCCCCCTTGCAAATCGCGCAGGCGGCCACGCCGCAGCCGTCGCCGCAAACCGGGTCGGCGCCTGTCGTGAGCCCGCCATCTGCTTCCTTGTCGGAACAGCCCGCGTTTGCGCCGCAGCAGTTCGCTGCGGCGCCCGTCACGCAGGTGCCGTCGATGCCAACGCCCGGGGCGAGCTTGCCCCAGCAGGCGCCAGAGCCTGCGCCCATCGAAGTGCAGACGCTGCCGCCGCTTACGCCCGCCTCATTGTCAACCTCTGTGCCGGCCGTCTCTGACCCACAGGCTGCGTTGCCTGCCGCTGCCACCAGCGCTCAGCCGCCAATGCCGCAGCCTGCGTTGAACCTGCCCGCAAACTCCGCTTCACCGCAAAACTATGTGCAGACTGGCGCATTCACGCTGCAAGCCAATGCCGAGGCGGAAAAAGCGCGTCTGCAGGCCGCAGGCATCGACGACGTATTGGTGGTGCCCGGCTATATCCGGGGTCAGACGTTCTACCGTGTGCAGATCGGACCGATCACAGGCGCCGCACCGGATGCCACGCTAGTGCAGAAATTACAGGGACTGGGATTGAGCGGCTACTCCGTGGTGCAGCAGTAGCGACACACTTCCTGCTTCCAAGACCACAAATGAAAAACGCACCCGAAGGTGCGTGCAAACCGCGTGCAAGCGTTTGAATTATTTCTTACGCAGGCATTCGCTCATGAATTTTTTACGCTCTTCGCCTTTCATGCCTTTGGCCTTGGCATCTTTGCTGCAGAACGACATCTTCTCTTGCTGCGGGGTCAGCTTCTTTTCGCCGGCAGCGGCTTTTTGTTCTGTCTTGCGTTCGGGCTTGGAGGCTTCTTTGCTGGCAGGCTTGGCAGTTTCGGCAGCTGCGGCGGGCTTGCTGGCCAGGCACTCTTTCATGAAGGTCTTGCGGGCCTCGCCGGTCTTGCCGGTGGCTTCCTTGTTGCATTGGGCCATGCGGCTTTGCTGCGGTGTGCCTTGCGCTTGAGACAGCACAGGCAGGGCCATCAGGCCCAGGGCGAGACCGAGGGTGGCGATCAGTTTTTTCATCATTCCTCCAAGTTGTGTTGTGACCGGACCGCAGTAGGCGGTTGTGCGATCAAGCCGTGCAACGAAAGGTTGCAAACCGGCAATTCATTACACCATACGGTTGTGCGGGCGCGAAGAACGGCAACAGACCCATAAAATGCCGACTTTGCGTCTTTACAACATTCCCATAATGATCGAATTCACCGCGCGGTTGACCACAGCGCTGCAACAAGCGGCAACGGCCTTGCAGCCCGAGTTTTCAGGCTCTATCGAACTCAGCCGTCCGCGCAGCGACGATCATGGCGAATTGGCCAGCAATCTGGCGATGCAACTGGCCAAACCGCTCAAACGCAACCCGCGCGATGTCGCTCAGCAAATCATCGATGCGTTGCGCACAAATGCTGACTTGGCCGAGGGCATCGCCCGCACTGAAATCGCCGGTCCCGGATTCATCAACTTTCACCTCCATCCTGCGGTGCTGCAGCAGGTGATTGTGGAAGTCGAGCAGGGTGAGGCGAAGTTCGGGCATTCCCGTGCGGGGCGCGAGCAGCCCATGCTGGTGGAGTTTGTTTCGGCCAATCCGACCGGGCCGTTGCATGTGGGGCATGGGCGCCAGGGGGCGTTGGGCGATGCCATTGCCGCCGTCTTGACCACTCAAGGCTGGGCGGTGCAGCGCGAGTTTTATTACAACGACGCCGGGGTGCAGATCCAGACGCTCGCGCTGTCGGTTCAGGCCCGGGCGCGTGGGTACAAGCCGGGCGATGCGCAATGGCCCGAGTCGGCCTACAACGGCGACTACATCGCCGACATTGCGCGGGACTTTCTGGCGTGTGAATCGGTACCAGACGACCAAGGTCAGCCCATCGTGGCCAATGGTCAAGCCGAAGATCTGGACAATATCCGCCGTTTTGCCGTGGCCTATCTGCGCCGCGAGCAGGATCTCGATCTCAAGACTTTCGGCATTCGGTTCGACAACTATTACCTCGAATCCAGCCTCTACACCGATGGCCGGGTGGAAGATGCGGTGCAGCGCTTGCAGGCCTCGGGCCACACCTACGAGCAGGACGGCGCGCTGTGGCTGCGCACGACGCAATACGGTGACGACAAGGACCGCGTGATGCGCAAGTCCGACGGCACCTACACCTATTTCGTTCCCGATGTGGCCTACCACCTGGCCAAATGGCAGCGTGGGTTTCATCGCGCGGTGAACATTCAGGGCTCGGATCATCATGGCACCATCGCGCGAGTGCGCGCCGGGCTGCAGGCGCTCGACCTCGGCATACCCACCGGCTATCCCGACTATGTGCTGCACAAAATGGTCACGGTGATGCGGGGCGGTCAGGAGGTGAAAATCTCCAAGCGCGCGGGCAGCTATGTGACCGTGCGCGACCTGATTGAATGGTCGGGCGGCGTGCGCGACGACATGAGCGACGAGCAGCGTCAGGCGGCTTTGCAGCGAGGGCGAGACGCCGTGCGCTTTTTTCTGGTCTCGCGCAAAGCCGATACCGAATTCGTGTTCGATGTCGATCTGGCCCTGGCGCAAAGCGACGAAAACCCGGTTTACTACGTGCAATATGCCCACGCCCGGGTGAACTCGGTGTTCGAACAATGGGCCGCCCGAGCCCCGCAAGAGGCCGCGCAGCCCGCGCTCATCGAGCAAGCCGACTTGTCACTGCTGATCGCCCCGCGCGAACGAGCGCTGCAACTCACGCTTGCGCGCTATCCGCAAGTCCTGGCCGCAGCGGCACAGGAACTGGCGCCGCATCAGGTGGCCTTCTATCTGCGCGATCTGGCTGCCGATTTCCACGCTTTCTACAACGCCGAACGCGTGCTGGTCGACGAACTTCCCCTGCGGCATGCGCGCCTGCGGCTGCTGCGTGCCGTGCGTCAGGTGATGCACAATGCACTGGCCGTGCTCGGCGTGAGCGCGCCGCAGCGCATGTAAGCGCACGGCGCGTCCGCAGGGCTCCATCGACAACGCACACTTCTGTCTTCCATGTCTAAACGCACCACACTCCGCGGCCAGTTCGGCGGCACCGTGATCGGCCTGATCGTCGGCCTGGTCATCGGCCTGGGTATCGCCCTCGGCGTTGCCCTCTACATCACCAAGGCGCCGCTGCCCTTCATGAATCGATTCCAGGAGCGTCCCGCCAGTGCGGCTTCCGGGGCCAGCAACTGGAATCCCAATCAGGGCTTGAGCGGCGCAACCGCAGCGCCGCCTGCGGGCAGCGGTTCCATGCCCGTGACGGTGGCGAGCAAGCCGCTGTCTCCTCAGGCGCTGGCCAAACTGGGGCAGCCCGCTGCGGGGGCCTCACAGGCGGCACTCGCGCCGACGACGGGAGGCGCGACAACCCCGGCCGCCCCAACCAAACCGGCCGCCCAAGGCCCCGTGCAGTATGTGCTGCAGGTCGGGGCGTACAGCACGCGCGAAGACGCCGAGCGTCAGCGCGCCAAGGTGGCTCTGATCGGTCAGGAAGCGCATGTGGATGAGCGCGTTGTCAACGGGCGCACCCTCTATCGCGTTCGAGTGGGGCCATTCACCTCGGCGCAGCAAGCCGAGCAGACGCAGAAACTTCTGGGCGATAACGGGGTTCAAACCGCCCTGATGCGCACCGGTTCATAAAACCCTATTCAGATCTTCAAACCAAAGGACGACTCATGTTTCAACGCTGGCTTTCCGTGGTGTTCATGGTGTTTTCAATGGGCTTTCTTGCTGCGGGAGCGCAGGCGCAGACGCCCGCCAAGAGCAGCCCGTTCAACGAGGGTTTTGCCTACAACCGCCTGGCCGTGCCGCAGCCGGTGAGCCCGTCGGACAAAATCGTGGTGTACGAGTTTTTCTGGTACGACTGCCCGCACTGCGCCGACTTCGACCCCCTGCTCGAAGCCTGGCAGAAAAAACTGCCCGCCGGAGTGGTGCTCGAGCGCGTGCCCGTCGCTTTTTCTCCTCAGTTCGTGCCGCAACAGCACCTCTACTACGCACTGAAGGCGCTGGGCAAGCTCGACGATGCGATGCAGGCCAAGATTTTCAACGCCATCCACAAACAGCACATTCCTCTGGGCACGGCCGATCAGATGGCCAACTGGCTGGCACAGCAGGGCATTCCCAAAAAAGCGTTCCTGGATGCCTACAACTCGTTCGGCGTGAATGCGCAAGTCCGGCAGGCCACGCAAATGGTGACGGACTATCAGATCAGCGGGGTGCCGACCATGGCGGTTCAGGGCACCTACACCACTTCTGCGGCGCTGCCTGAAGCCAACAACAACAAGAAGGTGCTCGAGGTCGTGGACTACCTGATCAAGAAGGTGCAGGCGGAGAAGAAGTAAGCGCGTCGCCCTGCCACATCTCAACACTGCCCGCATGCCGCGGGCAGTGTTTTTTGAGCCCCGCAAAATTGCTGCGAAATCGCCTGAACTGGCCCTAGAATGGATCGACTAAAGCA
This sequence comes from Thiomonas sp. SCN 64-16, assembly GCF_001725585.1. Taxonomy (NCBI): domain Bacteria; kingdom Pseudomonadati; phylum Pseudomonadota; class Betaproteobacteria; order Burkholderiales; genus Thiomonas; species Thiomonas sp. SCN 64-16. The sequence goes on from NZ_MEGQ01000034.1 coordinate 6,335, forward strand.
AAACCCATGCCGATGAAACGAGTGGCCAGAATTCTGTTGTTGACCCTGCTGTGTGCGCCGAGCTTGGCGCTGCCCGTGCTTGCGGCGCAGACCGACCGGAACCAGCCGATTCACATCGAGGCCGACGCCATGCGCTACGACGACGTGCACCAGACCAGTGTGTTCACCGGCAACGTGGTCGTCACCAAGGGTTCTCTGGTGCTGCGCGCCGCAACGGTCGATGTGCGCCAGGCGCCGGACGGCTATCAGTACGCGACGGCGATCGCCGCGCCGGGCCAGTTGGCCACCTTCCAGCAACAACTCGATACCGCGCCCGGCCAGCCCACGCAAACCATGGACGGCGCCGCGCAGCGCATCGAATACGACGGTAAGACCGATGTGGTGACGCTGCGTGGCCAGGCCATGCTCAGCCGACTGATCGACGGCAAGCTGGCCGACCGCAGCCAGGGCAATGTGATTGCCTACAACCAGATCACCGATGTGTTCACCGTCGAAGGCGGTGCGCAGGGCGCCACGGCCACCAACCCTGGAGGGCGGGTGCGGGTGATGTTGACGCCGCAGCCCGCCGCCCCGTCCGCGCCGACGGCGCCCAAATCGCCTCCCGCGCTCAAAGTCGCCCCGAAGCTGGGGACACAGCCTTGAGCGTCCAGCCGCATTCCGCTGGACAGACCGTGGTGCGGGGCGGCCTGGAGCCCGTCGCCCCGGCTGAAGCCGCGCGCGTGCCTTCAACTCCGTCGTCCCGCGCGGCCACCGGCCCGGAGCTCGACGTTCAACATTTGCAGAAACGCTATGCCGGTCGGCAGGTGGTGCGCGACGTTAGCTTCAGCGTGCGCTGTGGCGAGGTGGTCGGGCTGCTGGGGCCGAACGGCGCGGGCAAGACCACGTCGTTCTACATGATCGTCGGCCTGGTGCGGCCCGACGCGGGGCGCATCCACATCGACGGCCAGGACGTGAGCGATTCTCCGATGCACCGCCGTGCGCGCATGGGGTTGTCGTATCTGCCGCAGGAGGCGTCGATCTTCCGCCGCATGACGGTGGCCGAGAACGTGAGGGCGGTGCTGGAGTTGCAGCGCGACGCGCAAGGGCGCCGCCTGGGCAGGGCCGAAATCCGCGAACGCGAAGATCATCTGCTGCGCGAACTGCACGTCGAACATCTGCGCGACAGCCCCGCCCCCGCGCTTTCGGGCGGCGAGCGGCGGCGGGTGGAAATCGCCCGCGCGCTGGCCACGCAACCGCGCTTCATCCTGCTCGACGAGCCGTTTGCCGGCATCGATCCGATTGCGGTCATCGAGATTCAGCGCATCGTTCAGTTCCTGAAAGAGCAGGGCATCGGCGTGCTGATCACCGACCACAATGTGCGTGAAACGCTAGGCATCTGCGACCGGGCCTGCATCATCAGCGAAGGGCAGGTGCTGGCGCAGGGCGATCCGCAATCCATCATCGACAACCCCGCGGTACGCAAGGTGTACCTCGGCGAAAACTTCCGCATGTAAGCCGCGATGAAGCCGTCGCTGAACCTGCGCCTGTCCCAGCATCTCGCACTCACGCCGCAGTTGCAGCAGTCCATCCGGCTGCTGCAACTCTCCACCCTCGAACTCACGCAGGAAATCGAGGGCCTGCTCGAATCCAATCCCTTCCTCGAACCTGAAGAAGAGCAAGAGGCGCCCGCTGCCGCGCCGACATCCGAGTCGCCACCGCCTTTGGCGCCCGACCCGTCTCAGACATCGGTCGAAGGGCATGACGCAGCCGCCGAGCCCGCCGCTGAGCTGCAACTCGACACGCAGGACTGGACGGCCAGCAGCGGCGAAACCGATCACGGTGCGGATACCGATGCCGACGCCGACTCCTGGGTCAGCTCAGGCCAGTCCGTCAGCGGGGGCGGGGGTGACGACGACGAATTCAGCGCGCTCGACATTGCCTCCGAACACCTCGATCTGCGCGACCACCTGCGCGGTCAGTTGGCCGGGCTTGCGCTGAGCGCCACCGACCGCGCGGCTGCCGAAGCCATCATCGACTCGCTCGACGACGACGGCTATCTGCCCGACACCCCGCTGGAACTGGCGCAGGCCCTCGCCCCCGCGGCAGACGCCGAGCAGCTCGAAGACCTGGCCGATGCGCTGACCACGGCCATGCGCCTGATTCAGAGCTTCGACCCGGCCGGTGTCGCCGCCCACGATTTGCCCGACTGTCTCTGCCTGCAGCTTCAGCGCCAGGCGTCTTGTCCCGTGCGCGAACTCGCCCTGCAGATTTGCCGCGGCGGTCATCTCGATCTGCTGGCCAAGCGCGACTGGCGCAAGCTCGAACGCCAGCTCGAAGCCGATGAAGCCGCGCTGCGCCTGGCGCAGCAACGCATCGCCCAGCTCGACCCCCATCCCGGCAGCGCCTTCCGCCGCGATGCCGCGCAAGCCGTGACCCCCGATGTCATCGCCCGCAAGACCCCGCAAGGCTGGGTGGCGCAGCTCAACCCCGAGGTCATGCCCCGGCTGCGCGTGAATCAGATCTATGCCGACGCCATGCGCCGCGCACGCGACAGCGGCGGCGCCATGCAGGGACAGCTTCAGGAGGCGCGCTGGTTCGTGAAAAACGTGCAGCAGCGTTTCGAGACCATTCAACGCGTGTCGCAGACCATCGTCGAGCGCCAGCAGCGTTTTTTCGACTTCGGCCCCGTGGCCATGCGGCCCATGGTGCTGCGCGAAATCGCCGACGAACTCGGCCTGCACGAATCGACCATCTCGCGCGTGACCACGCAGAAGTTCATGCTCACGCCCTTTGGCACTGTCGAGCTGAAGTATTTTTTCGGCTCTGGCCTGAGCACCGAGGCCGGGGGCAACACCTCATCCACCGCGGTACGCGAACTCATCCGCCGCCTGGTGGCTGAAGAAGACAGCGCCAAACCCCTGTCGGACAGCGAACTCGCCGAACGCCTCACGCAGCAAGGCGTGCAGGTGGCGCGGCGCACCGTGGCCAAATACCGCGAAGCGCTGCGCATCGCCCCGGCCAATCTGCGCAAGAGCGGCTGAGGGCCCGCAGTCGCAAGCGGAGCCAGTCGCTCACCTTGCGCTAAGTCGTCCTCTCCAGAATGCCGGGGTCGCGCCGCACGCGACGCCACAACAACGCAAACGGTATTCAGGGAGTTCATCATGCAAAACGCAGTAAAAGCCGCGCAGCCTGGTTGGGCGCTGGCGGTCAAGGTTCCGGTCGTCATCACGCTTTACTTCTGGCTGATCAAAATCATGGCCACCACGGTGGGCGAAACCGCTGCAGACTATCTGTCGGTGGATCTGCATCTGGGCCTGGTCGCCACCAGCGCGGTGATGACCCTCTTGTTCATCGGTGTGCTGACGGCGCAGATGCGCGCCAGCCGTTACGTTCCCTGGCTTTACTGGTTGACGGTGACGCTCATCAGCGTCGTGGGCACCTTGCTGACCGACAATCTGACCGATCAGTTGGGTGTGCCGCTGCCGGTGAGCACTGCCTTGTTTGCGCTGGCCTTGCTGGCGACGTTTGCGATCTGGTGGGGCAGCGAGCATGATCTGTCGATCCACAGCATTGCCACGCCAAAACGAGAAGGGTTTTACTGGGCGACGATTCTGTTCACCTTTGCGCTGGGTACTGCCGGAGGCGATCTGGCCGCTGAGCGGCTGCAGCTCGGCTATGCCTTGTCGGCCTTGCTGTTTGGCGGCGCCATTGCGCTGACGGCAGCGGCCTACTACCTCTTCAAGGCCAGTGCCGTGACCACGTTCTGGGTCGCTTACATCCTCACCCGCCCGCTGGGCGCGACCTTGGGTGACTGGTTGTCTAAACCCGGTGCTGAAGGAGGGCTCGGTCTGGGAACCATGGGCACCAGTGCCCTGTTCCTGGTCACGATTCTGGCCCTGGTGATTTACCTCACTGCGACACGGCGCGACCAGTTGCAGGCAAGTTCAACCCCAAGTTCAACCCTCTCTTGACTTGCCGCGGGCGGCTTGGAGCGCGCGCTGCAAGCCGGTGCGGGCCTGCTTGAAGGCATCGTGCATGGCCTGTTCGCTGAACGCGTTGGGCTGTGACGGCGGAGTGCTTGGGTCGCTGATCATCCAACGCGCCAGCCGGTGGGTGTCGAGCGCTTTGCCCAGGTCGGTTTGCAGGGCGCTGGTGAGTTTGAGCCAGGCTTTGCCTTCGTCGCCCAGCGACTGGCCGATCCAGGGGGCCAGCCATTCCAGCGCATAACGCAATTGCTTGGCGCGCAGGCGCAGGGCGTGCAGCGCGCTCCAGGGGGCGTCGATCGGTGTCGCGGCGAGGCTGTCCCAGATGGCCAGCAGTTCGGCCCAGCGCTGCGGGTGCAAATGCAGGTCGTCGCGGTGCAAGCGCAGCAGCCTGCGGGCCAGCTGTTCGGTGGACATCTCGGCGGCAATGATCTGGCTGCCGCTCCAGCACTCGGCCCAGCGCGTCTGCGCCAGCAGTACGCGGCCGAAGCGGGCGCTGCGCAGATAGGTCAACAGGGCTTGAAGACGCGCCTCGCGGCGTTGGGCGAGACCGTCGCGTAGGGTGGCGTGTGTGCTGCCGGGCGCGCTGGCCTGTTCAATGCAGACGTCGACATCGCGCACCGCGCCCAGCAGTTGTCCGGCCCAGCGCCATTCGTCGCGCAGCCAGCGGCAGGCTGCGCGTTGCGACTTCGGCCCCGTGGTCTGAAGCAGCCGCAGCAGCACCCGCAGTCGGCGCAACTGCAGCCGCATCTGGTGCACGGTTTCGGGCAGGGCTTTGTCGTGCAACAGATCGGCGCCGACGGCAATGACGGCGGTTGCCTGCTGCAGCACGTCGGCTACGGCCTGCCCGCCCTGTTCATGCGGAGGCAGTTCGCGAGCGAGCGCGGGCAGTTGCAGCGTGGCGGCGCCTGCGGCAATCGCTGCGAGCTGAACCTTGCTGATGGGCGAGATCAGCAGCGGCAGGTCTTGCGCCAGCGTCCACGCAAGGTCGAAAGCGTGGAGCCAATGGCCGCTGATGAACTCGATCTCCAATTCGCTGACCAAGAGGCTGGGCGCGTCTGGGGTGACGCCGCCCAGCGCCTGGCCGTGATCGAGGCAGACCTCGAGTTGCGAGCCCTCCCAATCGACCCACCATAGGGTGCGCTGCACCCGGGTGCCGAGCACCGCCTGCAACTGGCTGGCGAGCGCATCAAGGTCGCCCAGGCGGGCCAGTGGCGTCTCGCTCAGGCGTTGCAGCGACGCGGCGTCGGGCGTGTCGGCGTCGATGTCGAACTCCCATTCGCCGCGCGCGAGTTGCAGGCCCTGCGCCGGGCTGCTCTTGAGGGTGAGAATGCGCCGCCCGTCCCCCGGGTGCCGTACCCGCAAGGCCAGGCCCGCCTCGCGCAGGGCGTGCGCCGGGGTATCGAAGTACCAGGTTTGCAGCGCCTGAACCCGGGGCGGCTGCGCCATCGATTGCAAGACCGGATGGCGGCGCACGGCGTCATGCAGGGCGGGATCGAGTCGGAATTTGAGTTCGCGTTCCTGGCTCATGGCGAGGGGGGTTCGAGGGAATGAAGTTGTCATTTGACCCGCTCGCTAGATGTGAAACAAGTCGCAGCGTCAATTGGGTAGCGATATTTTTTCCGTGACGTTCACCAGATTGACACATTGAAGCTATGCAATGCGCGACATGGTGATCCAAACCCTGTCCCGAATGATGCGCAGCAGTGCCGTGATTCCGCAAGACGGCGCCACGGCGGAAACCCTGCGCGCGGCAGTTCACATCGACGCTCCGCAAGCCGGCGCTGAGGGCGAGCCGGAGTTGAAATGGCGCACCCTGTGGCTGTCCGACATTCATCTCGGCACGCGCGACTGCAAGGCGCCGCAGCTGCTCGAATTTCTGCGGCATTGCAGCGCCGACACCATTTATCTGGTGGGCGACATCATCGACGGCTGGCAGCTCAAGAAAAAGGGCATCTACTGGCCGCAGGCGCACAACGACGTGGTGCAAAAGCTGTTGCGCAAGGCGCGCAAGGGCACGCGGGTGGTGTTCGTGCCGGGCAACCATGACGAGTTCGCGCGGCCCTACGACGGGCTGCATTTCGGCGGCATCGAGGTCATCAATCAGGTGCGGCATGTCACCGCCGATGGCCGCACCCTGCTTATCGTGCACGGCGATCTGTTCGACAGCGTGGTGCTCTATGCCAAGTGGCTGGCGCATCTGGGCGACGCCGCCTACATGTTCACCCTCAAGCTCAATCGCTGGCTCAACCATGCGCGGCTCAAGCTCGGTCTGCCGTACTGGTCGCTATCGCAATATCTCAAGCACAAGGTCAAGGCGGCGGTGAACACCATCTCGAGTTTCGAGACCTTGCTCAGCGATGAAGCGCGACGCCAGCAGTGCGACGGTGTGGTCTGCGGTCATATTCACCGCGCCGAGCTGCGCAGCGAAGACCGGCAGATCTACGCCAACTGCGGCGACTGGGTGGAGAGCCTGACCGCGCTGGCTGAAGACTTCGACGGCCGCCTCAAGCTGCTGCACTGGAACGCCGGGCTGCAGGTGCTGGCGGAGCTGGCGCCGCAGACTGCAACGCATCCCGCCCCTTTACATCCCGCACCCACACAACCCGTCCACGCATGATCGCCTCCGCAGTCGCTCCTCAAGTGGCCGCCGCGGCCGAAAAGCCCTGGCCCCCCGCCGCCGGCACGCCGCCGCTGCGCATTCTCATCGTCACCGACGCCTGGGAGCCGCAGGTCAACGGCGTCGTGCGCACTCTGAAGACCACCATCGGGCAGCTGCGCGACATGGGGCAAGTGGTCGAGGTGGTGGAGCCGGGCAGTTTTCGCACCATTCCCTGCCCGACCTATCCCGAAATCCGCCTCAGCCTGCGGCCGCGTTCGCGCATCATGCAGCGGGTGACCGAGTTCATGCCCGACGTGGTGCATGTGGCTACCGAAGGGCCGCTGGGCCAGGCCGCGCGGCGCATCGCGCAGCGTCTGGACATTCCGCTGACCACGGCGTACCACACCCGCTTTCCCGAATACGTCCAGGCGCGCTTTCGTGTGCCGCTGGGGTGGACTTATGCCTATCTGCGGCGCTTTCACAACGCCGGCCGCGCCGTGCTGGTGCCCACGCAAGTGGTGCAGCGCGATTTGCAGGAGCATGGTTTTCGAAATGTGCGGCTGTGGTCGCGCGGGGTGGATCACCGCATGTTCTACCCGCGCGAAGGTGAACGGCTCGACGGCAAGCCGCCCATCTTTCTGTACGTTGGCCGGGTGGCGGTGGAAAAGAACATCGACGCTTTCCTGCAGCTCGACCTGCCGGGTACCAAGTGGGTGGTGGGCGAAGGGCCGGAGCTGGAGCGCATCCGCAAGCAGTATCCCGGCGTGCGCTTTCTCGGCGTGCTCACGCAGGACGAGCTCGCCAAGGTCTATTCCGGCGCCGATGTGTTCGTGTTTCCGAGCAAGACCGACACCTTCGGGCTGGTGCTGATCGAAGCGATGGCCTGCGGCTGCCCGGTGGCGGCTTATCCCGTGACCGGCCCACTCGATGTGATCGGCGAAAGCCCTGCCGGTGCGCTCGACAACGACCTCAAGGCCGCCTGCCTGCGCGCCCTGCAGATTCCGCGCAGCGTGGCGCTGGCGCATGCGCGCAAATTCACCTGGGAAGCGGCCTCGCGGCAGTTTCTCGATCATTTGCGCAAGGCCGTTCGCGAAAGTAGTGCGGCAAATAGTGCGACGCAAACGACGCACTGAACCCATGGCCCAGCAGCGCGAACGCGCGCCCCTGCCCAAGCCGGAGGCGGCGCCCAATCCCTACAAAACCCGCACCGGGCTATCGCGCGTGTATCACGCGGGTATCAACTCCATGAGCGGTTTGCGCGCTGCGTGGCAGACCGAGTCGGCGTTCCGCCAGGAGCTCACGCTGGCCCTCATCCTGCTGCCGCTGGCGCTGTGGCTCGGTCGCACCTGGACCGAGCGGGCCGTACTCGCAGGCAGTGTGCTGCTGGTGCTCATTGTCGAGCTGCTCAACACCGCCATCGAGTACACCGTCGATCGCGTTTCGCTGGAGCGGCACGACCTGAGCAAGACCGCCAAGGACCTGGGCAGTGCCGCCGTGCTGCTCACCCTGCTGCTGTGCGTGCTGATCTGGGCGGCTGTGCTGCTGCCGCGCATCTGATTCCAGCGCGGCGTCGCGCTACTGCATAAGATGCGCATCATGGAAATCGACGCTGCCCCGCCTTTGCACGCCTGTCCTTTGCACCGCATCGCCCGTGTGTTTGAACAACTGCGCGCCGACCAGCTCGACGTGCTGACGCAGGTTTACGCCCCGCAGGCCACGTTTCAAGACCCGTTCAATCGCGTGCAGGGCTTGCCCGCCATCACGGCGCAGTTTGCGCATATGTACGCCAAACTGCATGCGCCGCGTTTTGTGGTGAGCGAGGTCACCGGGCAGGGCAATGTGGGGTGGATGACCTGGGATTTCCACTTCGCCCTGCGCAAGGGCGCGTCTGCGCAAGTCGTGGCCGGCGCCACGCGCTTCGTGCTCGATGCGCAGGGGCTGGTGATGGATCACCGCGACTATTGGGACGCCTGCGATTTCTACGCCACGGTGCCGGTGCTCGGCGCCGTGGTACGGCGACTGAAACGCGCTGCCGCGGCCGGCTGAACAGGCTCTAATCGAGCCAGCCCTTTTTGCGGAAAAACCAGAACGGCGCGATGACGGTGAGCACCATCAGCCCCAGGGCGAAGGGGTAGCCGAGGGGCCAGTCGAGCTCGGGCATGTGTTTGAAGTTCATGCCGTAGATGCTGGCGATCAGCGTGGGCGGCAGCATGGCGACGGCAGCGACGGAAAAAATCTTGATGACCTTGTTCTGGTTGATGTTGATGAAGCCGACGGTGACGTCCATCAGGAAGTTGATCTTGTCGAACAGAAAGGCGGTGTGGCCGTCGAGCGAGTCGAGGTCGCGCAGGATCTGCCGCGCCTCTTGCGACTGATCGGCGCTGAGATGGCGGCTGCGCAACAGAAAGCTCAGCGCGCGGCGGGTGTCCATCACATTGCGGCGGATGCGGCCGTTCAGGTCTTCCTGCTGCGCGATGCCGGTGAGTGCCTCGGATGCGTCCTGGTCGCTGGGGCGCGGCTTGAGGATGTGCGCGCCGATGGCCTCCAGATCGTCGTAAATGCCTTCGAGGGTATCGGCCGAATATTCGGCGTCGGTGAGGTAGAGCGCGAGCAGCACGTCAGTGGCGTTTTCAATCAGCCCGGGCATGCGACGCGCCCGCAGCCGCAGCAGGCGAAAGACGATGAGGTCGTGCGTGTGGATGGAGAACAGCACGTTGCCGTGAACGATGAAGGCCACGCGCTCGTTGCGCGGACGCTCTTCGTCACTGATGAGAAAGTCGGTGCGCAGATGCAATTGCCCGTCTTCTTCCTCCTCGTAAAACCGCGCGGATTCCTCCAGATCCTGATCGAGGACGTCGGCGGGGATGGTCAGGCCGAAGCGGGCCTCGACCCAGCCGAGCTCGCGCGGATCGGCCGATTCGAGATCGACCCAGACGGGCTGCAGCCCCGCGAGGGTTTGCGGGTCGCCGACCTCCTGCTGCACCAGGCGACCATTCTTGAGGGTGAACACATTGAGCATAGGGCTGCATTATGCGCAATGCGGGTCGGGCGCGGTGAGGTTGAAAAACGCCGTGATCGCATCGCGCTGCGCCAGCGCATCGGCCCGGCCGAGTTCGACCAAGGCGGAGAGGTAATCCGGCGTGAACAGCAGATAACTGGCCAGCGCCGATCCTCGGCCGGTACCCATGCCCACCGATTGCAGCAGCAGCCGCGCGCCACGGGGCATGCTGTGCCAGTGCCGCGCGGCAATGGCGTCGATCGAGGTGGAGGGCAGCAGGGTCAGCGTGGGCAGGGGGCGGTAAGGCAGATTGGCGCGCACCTCGGGCGGCAGATCCGCCAACATGCGGTTGATGCGCCCGGCCTGCTGCGCGTCGGCGCGCAGGGTGTCGAGAAACACGCTGGACATGGCGTGCGCCGCAATCTCCGCCACGCTGGGGTAGGGCGGCAGATGCCGGCGCATTTGCCCCGCCTCGGGATGCGGCTCGGCCACGCCGATGGCCAGTGCGCGTTCTGCGCCCAGATGAATGGCAGGAGCCAGCGGGGCGAGCTGGCGCATGGCGCCGTCGCCAAAGTATTCCGGCCCGACTTCGCCATACAGCGGCGTGGCCGGAAACACGAAGGGCAGGGCGCTCGACGCCAGCAAGTGCTCCACGCCGATGGGCTGCGCAATGCCCCACAGCCCAGGCCGCCGCCAGGGCTGCACCTCGGGGTGGGCCTGAAAGAAGGTGATGTGCCGCCCGCTGGTATAGCTGGAGGTGGCCACAGATAGCGCGCGCAAGGCGCCGCTCTGAATCGCGGCGTCCACCGCATCGAAGTGCACCCGCCGACCCAGGGTGTCGGCCAGCGGGGTGTTGTCGAGCAGGGCGCGCGGGTTCTGCTTCCACAGCCAGCCGAATGCCATCAGCCCGAGCCAGCGCGCGCCGCCGCGCAGCAGTTGCCCTGTGCCGACCCCGAAGACCTCGTGCGCCTGCAGGGTGCTCCAAAGCGTTTGCAGTTCATGCAGGGCGGCTGGCCATTCGGCGCAGCGGCTGGCGAAATACGCCGCATTGATCGCCCCGGCCGAGGTGCCGCACACCACGGGAAACGGGTTGCGCTGCGCGGGCCAGCCCTGCGCCTGCAGAATCTCGCCCACACCGCCGAGCACTCCGGCCTGATAGGCCGTGCGCGCCCCGCCGCCCAGCAGCACCAGGGCCGCGTTTTGCGGCGGTGGGTTGTCGGCGGCAGTCGTGTTGTCGGGCATGGCGGCGTTGAAAATATCACTGCGCCGCGGCAGTAGAAATGCGGGTTAGCGCACGAAACGATAGACCCCGCCGTCTTCCAGGCGGCGCAACTGCCCATCGAACCACAGCTTGTGCAGATGGGCGATGGACTCGCCCATGGCGAAGGTTATCTGGTGCACGTCCAGCGGGCGTTTGAACAGCACGGGCAGCAGGTCGGCCGCGGTTTGCGGCGTGGCGCAGGCCTGCATCACTTCGGCCAGACGCTCGTGGTGATGCTGCTGCAACTGCCCGATGCGGGCCAGGGCGCCGCGGAAGGGTAGGCCGTGCGAGGGGAAGATCAGCGTGTCGTCCGACAGCAAGGCGCTAAAGCGCGCCAGGCTGTCGAGAAACTGTTGCAAAGGATTGGACAGCGGTTCGTTGTCGTTCACGCTGATGTTGGTGGAGATGCGAGGCAGCAGCATGTCACCTGCGATGAACAGCGCGTCGGCCTCGCTGTATAGGCTGATGTGTTCCGGCGCATGGCCGTAGCCCGCGACGCAGCGCCAGTCGCGCTCTCCGATGCGCAGCACGTCGCCGTCCTGCAGGCGCACGAAACGCGTGGGCATGGCGGGCACCAGGCCGCTGTAGTAGTCGGTGCGCTTGCGGATGGCGGTCAGAGTCTGCGGGTCGGCCAGGCCATGCGCGGCGTAGTGCGCCGCCATCGCCTCTCCGCCGATGGTCATGCAGCCGCGCGCCGCCATGCACGAGACGGCATAGTCGGTGGCGCTCATCCACAGCAGGCAATTCCAGCGCGCGGTGAGCCAGTGCGCCAGCCCGACGTGGTCTGGGTGCATGTGCGTGACCACCACACGCAGCACCGGCAGGCCGCCCAGTTGCGTGGCGAACACCTGCTCCCATGCCGCGCGGGTGGGCAGGGAGTCGATGCCGCAGTCCACAATCGTCCAGCCGCGCACGCCGTCCACGGTGTCTTCCAGCAGCCAGAGGTTGATGTGGTTCAGCGCGAAAGGCAGCCCCATGCGCAGCCAGCGCAGCCCCGGCGCCAGCTCGATGCTTTCTCCCAGTGCGGGCGTCGTTTCTCCAAAGGGGTAGCGGATGGCATCAAAGGCGGGCTGGGCGGACATGGCGGGCGGATTCAAAAGGTTGGGAGCGTGATGGCGCAAACTACACTTGACGTTAACGTCAACTGGAGCCGAGTATAGGCACGCATGAAAAAAGCCGCTGCTGCACCTGCCGCCCCCACTTTCACCATTGGTGAGCTCGCCCGCGAGTTCGACCTCACCACCCGCGCCATCCGCTTTTACGAAGAAGCCGGCTTGCTCTGCCCGCAGCGCCAGGGTCGGCTGCGCGTGTATACCCAAGGCGACCGCACGCGGCTCAAACTCACTCAGCGGGGCAAACGGCTGGGCCTCAGCCTGGCCGAGATCAAGGAACTGGTGATGATGTACGAGTCGCCGCGCGACACCGCACCGCAACTGCGCCGCTACCTGGAAGTGCTGGCCGAGCACCGCGCCGACATCGAAGGCCGCATGGCCGATCTCAAGGCGACGTTGGAGGAGATTCGCGCCTACGAGACCGAGGCGCGGGGGCTGCTGAAGAAGCAGGGCGGGTGAGGGGAGCGCTGGTTCTGGATGGGTGCTGGAGGAGTGGCTATTCACGTTGACGTAAACGGAAGGTAAGATCACCGGAAATCTGCCAGCAGAGCAGCCCCCACGGAGACTTGCCACCATGACCACCGCCCCCGCCGTTCTATCGCCTGCGCAGGAGGCGGCTATTCGCCAGAGTTTTGCCCGCCAAGGCTTGATGGCCGCGTTGGGCGTGGAGATGGTGCGGTTGGGGCCGGGGCGGGCGGAACTACGGCTGCCGCATTCAGAACGGATCAGCCAGCAGCAGGGCGGCTTCCACGGTGGGGCCATTGGCGCGCTGGCCGACGTGGCCGGTGGCTATGCGGCGATGACTCTGGCGCCCGAAGGCGACGAAGTCACCACGGTGGAGTACAAAAGCAATTTTCTAGCGGCCTTTGCGGGAGGTGAACTGCGCGCCTACGGGCGGGTAATCCGGGCGGGCAAGCGGCTGATCATCACCACCGCCGAAGTGATGCACCGCGATGAGGACGGCGCTGAGACAGTTTGCGCGGTGATGCAGCAGACCATCGCGCCAGTGCCCAAGCGGTATTGAAATTACGTCGAAACAACGCATCGAAACAAACAAGCGAGGAGACCTCATGCAACTACCCGGACTGGACTTCCAACTCGGCGAAGACATCGCTGCTCTGCGCGAGGCCGTGCGCGACTTTGCCGAGCAAGAAATTGCCCCGCGCGCGACCGAGATCGACCGCACCGATCAGTTCCCGATGGATCTGTGGCGCAAGTTCGGCGACCTGGGCCTGCTGGGCGTCACCGTGCCCGAGGCCGATGGCGGCACGGGCATGGGCTATCTGGCGCATATGGTGGCGTTGGAAGAAATCTCCCGCGCCAGCGCCTCGGTGGGCTTGAGCTACGGCGCGCATTCCAACCTCTGCGTCAACCAGATCCGCCGCAACGGCAGCGCCGCGCAGAAGGCGAAGTATCTGCCCAAACTGATTAGCGGCGAGCATGTGGGCGCGCTGGCGATGAGCGAGCCGGGCGCCGGCAGCGACGTGGTGAGCATGAAGCTGCGTGCTGACCGGCGAGGTGATGGGTTCGTGCTCAACGGCAGCAAGATGTGGATCACCAACGGGCCCGATGCCGATGTGCTGGTGGTCTACGCCAAGACCGATCCGGCCGCAAGTTCCAAGGGCATCACTGCCTTCCTGGTGGAGAAGGGTTTCAAGGGTTTTTCGGTGGCGCAGAAGCTCGACAAGCTGGGCATGCGCGGCAGCCATACCGGCGAGCTGGTGTTTCAGGATTGCGAGGTGCCCGCAGAGAACGTGCTGGGCCATTTGAACGGCGGCGTCAAAGTGCTGATGAGCGGCCTGGATTACGAGCGCGCGGTGCTGGCCGCCGGGCCGGTGGGCATCATGCAGGCGGTGATGGACAGCGTGGTGCCTTATGTGCACGAACGCAAGCAGTTCGGCCAGAGCATCGGCGAGTTCCAGCTCATCCAGGGCAAGCTGGCCGATATGTACACCGTGCTGCAGGCCGCGCGCAGCCTGCTTTACACCGTGGGCAAAAACCTCGACGCACTGGGCGACGGCCATGCCCGCTCGGTGCGAAAAGACTGCGCGGCCGTGATTCTGTGGTGCGCCGAAAAGGCCACCTGGATGGCGGGCGAGGGCATCCAGATTTTCGGCGGCAACGGCTATATCAACGACTACCCGCTGGGCCGGTTGTGGCGCGACGCCAAGCTGTACGAGATTGGCGCGGGCACATCCGAAATCCGCCGCATGCTGATCGGGCGGGAACTGTTCGCGCAAACGGCGTGAAGCCGTGAAGCTGGGTAGCGAACAGGGCTGAGCGACTGATGCGGCGGGTGATTCAGTTACCGAGGCGCTTACCGAGGCGGCTAGCGATGCGCTTTTTCCGGCAGGTGCAAACCCACGGCGTCGAGCGCCGCGTCCAGCCGCTGCACGGCGGCGGGCACGTCCTTCCATTTGTCCAGCCCGAACAGGCCGAGGCGAAAGCTCATGTAGTCGGCCGGTTCGTCGCAGGCCAGCGGCACACCGGCGGCAATCTGCATACCCTGTGCCACAAACTTCTTGCCGTTCTGAATGTCGGGATCGCGGGTGTAGCTCACCACCACGCCCGGCGCCTGAAAGCCGGGCGCCGCCACGCTCTTGACGCCGCGTTGCTCCAACGAAGAGCGCGCTGCGCGACCCAGTTCGATCTGCGCGGCCTTGAGCGCGGGCAGGCCGTAGCTGAACGCCTCGCGCATCTGGTCGCGTACTTCCGCCAGGGTGTCGGTGGGCATGGTGGCGTGATAGGCATGCGTGCCTTTTTCGTAGGCCTGCATGATCTGATGCCACTTTTTCAGGTCGCAGGAAAAGCTGTCGCTCGTGGTCGTCTCCAGCCGTTGCAAAGCCCGCTCGGAAAGCATGGCGAAGCCGCAGCAGGGCTGGCCGCTCCAGCCTTTTTGCGGTGCGCTGACCAGCACGTCCACGCCGGTGGCCTGCATGTCCACCCACATCGCACCCGAGGCGATGCAGTCGAGCACGAACACGCCGCCCACCGCATGCACCGCGTCGGCGACAGCGCGCAGATAGTCGTCGGGCAGCATCATGCCGGCGGAGGTTTCCACATGCGGGGCGAACACCACGGCGGGCTTTTCGCGGGCGATGGTGGCGACCACCTCGGCTATGGGCGCGGGCGTGAAGGGCGACTCGGACGAATCGGCCACGCGGCGGGCCTTGAGCACTGTGACTTTGTCCGACAAATGCCCGGTCTCGATGATCTGGCTCCAGCGATAGCTGAACCAGCCGTTGCGCACGATGAGCACCTGCGCGCCCTGCACGAATTGCCGCGCCACGGCCTCCATGGCAAATGTGCCGCTACCCGGCACGATGACTGCCGCCTGCGCGTTGTAGGCCTGTTTGAGCATGGACGACAGATCGCGCATAACCTGCTGAAACTTGGCCGACATGTGGTTGAGCGAGCGGTCGGTGTAAACCACCGAATACTCCAGCAGTCCATCGGGATCGACATTGGGCAGCAAGGCGGGCATCAGAAATCTCCTGGTCTTATGGTTCGAAAAAGTCGGCGCGGTGTCTATGCCGACCGCCTGAAAAGCCTAGCACGCAGCGGCGTCAAGCGCTGGGCGCTTTGCCTTGCCAGCGTCGCGGGCTTACAGTGGGCAGGGTGTTTTCGTATTGCCAATGCCCGATGAACCAATTCCCGCCCCGCCTCGATTCCCCCGTGGCTTTTGCCATGGCGCGCACCATGCTCGAAGGCTTCAATCGCCACTACCGCCTGTTCCGCCAAGTAAGCGCCGCGGCCAAGCAGCGCTTCGAGCGGGCCGATTGGGCCGGGCAGCAGGCAGCGCAGCGCGAGCGCATCGCGTTTTACGACCAGCGGGTGGACGAAGCCACTGAGCGGCTGCAGAACGAACTTGATGCCGGCAACCAGCCCATGGAAATCTGGCAGCAGGCCAAGCTGCACTACATCGGCCTGCTGACCAATCACCACCAGCCCGAGCTGGCCGAGACGTTTTTCAACTCGGTGACGACCAAGATTCTGCGGCGTGAGCATTTCAACAACGAGTTTCTGTTCGTGCGCCCCGCGCTGTCCACCGAGTACATCGAGAACGAAGAGCCCGCCGCCAAGCCGACCTTCCGTGTGTATTACCCGCACACCCACGAGGCGCTGCACGCCTGTCTGCGCCGCGCCATCGAGAACTTTCAGCTTGCGCTGCCCTTCGAAGATCTGGACCGCGACGTGGGCCAGGTGCTGGCCGCCGTGCGCCAGCGCTTCGGCAACGATGTGCGCCTGCGCGCCAACTTCCAGATTCAGATGCTCGACTCGCTGTTCTACCGCAACAAGGGCGCGTATGCGGTGGGCAAGGTGATCAACGGCTTCACCGAATTTCCGCTGGCGCTGCCCATCCTGCACAACGAGCGCGGCCAGCTCTTTATCGACACGGTGCTGCTCACCGAAGACGATCTGCTGCTGCTGTTCTCCTTCGCCCGCGCCTATTTCATGGTCGATATGGAAATCCCGTCGGCCTATGTGCAGTTTTTGCGCAGCCTCATGGCGCGCAAGCCGCGCGCCGAGCTGTACAACGCGCTGGGTTTGGCCAAGCAGGGCAAGACCCTGTTCTACCGCGACTTTCTCTATCACCTGCGGCATTCGAGCGATCAGTTCATCGTGGCGCCGGGCATCAAGGGCATGGTGATGGTGGTGTTCACCCTGCCGTCCTTTCCCTTTGTGTTCAAAGTCATCAAAGACTTCTATCCGCCGCAGAAAGACACTACCCGCGACAAAATCAAGGGCAAGTACCTGCTGGTGAAACAGCATGACCGCGTAGGGCGCATGGCCGAGACGCTGGAATACTCCAACGTGGCCTTCGAGCGAGCCCGTTTCTCGCCCGAGCTGATTCAGGAAATCGAAACCTTCTGCCCCTCGCAACTCGAATACGACGGCGACACCATCATCATCCGGCACTGCTACATCGAGCGGCGCATGATTCCGCTCAACATCTATCTGCAAGAGGCTGACGACGCCCAGCTCGACGCCGCCGTCATTGAATACGGCAACGCCATCAAGGACATGGTGGCGGCCAATATCTTTCCCGGTGACATGCTGTGGAAGAACTTCGGCATCACCCGCCACGGCAAGGTGGTGTTCTACGACTACGACGAGATCGAGTACATCACCGACTGCAACTTCCGCCGCGTGCCCGCGCCGCGCAACGAAGAAGACGAAATGGCCGCCGAGCCCTGGTACGCCGTGGGTCCGCACGACGTGTTTCCCGAGACCTTCGGCCAGTTTCTGCTCGGCAACCCCAAGGTGCGCGCCGTGTTCATGAAACACCACGCCGACCTGCTCGACGCTGCGTTCTGGCAGGAGCACCAGAGCCGCATCCGCGAGGGCCATCTGTACGACGTGTTCACTTATGACGCCACCCGCCGCTTCGCCCGCGAGGGCGCTCTTGCGGCATCCAACCCACCCGTTCAACCTGTTCAGGAGACTTCGACATGACTGATCCCATCGTGATGGTTTCTGCCGCGCGCACGCCCATCGGCGGCCTGCTCGGCGACTTTGCTGCCGTACCCGCCTGGGAGCTCGGCGCTACCGCCATCGCTGCTGCCGTGCAACGCGCGGGCATTGCGGGCGACGCCGTGAATGAAGTGCTCATGGGTAACTGCCTGATGGCCGGGCAGGGCCAGGCCCCCGCGCGCCAGGCCGCACTCAAGGCCGGGCTGCCGCAATCGGCGGGCGCGGTCACGCTGTCCAAAATGTGCGGCTCGGGTATGCGGGCGATGATGTTCGCCCACGACATGCTCGCTGCGGGCACGGCCGATGTGATGGTGGCCGGCGGCATGGAAAGCATGACCAACGCGCCGCATCTTGCCTTTGTGCGCAAGGGCGTGAAATACGGCCTCACCCAGTTTTACGACCACATGGCGCTTGACGGTCTGGAAGACGCTTACGACCGCGGCAAGGCCATGGGCGTGTTCGCTGAAAGCTGCGTGAGCAAATACGCCTTCAGCCGCGAGGAGATGGACGCATTCGCCATTGCCTCGACTGAGCGCAGCAAAAAAGCCAACGAAGACGGCAGCTTCGAGTGGGAGATGGCGCCCGTCACGGTGGCGGGTCGGGGCGGCGAGGTGAAAATCGCCCGCGACGAGCAGCCGTTCAAGGCCAAGCTCGACAAGATTCCTACGCTCAAGCCCGCGTTCAAGAAAGACGGGGCCATCACCGCCGCCACCTCGTCGAGCATTTCCGACGGCGCTGCCGCGCTGGTGCTGATGCGCCAGTCCACCGCTGACAAGCTGGGCTGCGCGCCGATCGCTCGCATTCGCGCCCATGCGGTGCATGCGCAGGCGCCCGAGTGGTTCACCACAGCGCCCGTGGGGGCCATTCAAAAGGTGCTCGACAAAACCGGCTGGAAGGCGGCCGACGTGGACCTGTGGGAAGTCAACGAAGCCTTCGCCGCCGTCACCATGGCGGCGATGCGGGAATACAAGCTGCCGCATGAGATCGTCAACGTGCACGGCGGCGCGGTGGCGCTGGGCCACCCCATCGGCGCGTCGGGCGCGCGCATCGTCGTCACCTTGCTGGGCGCGCTGCGGCAGCGCGGGCTCAAGAAGGGCGTGGCCGCGCTGTGCATCGGCGGCGGCGAGGCCACAGCAATGGCGGTTGAACTGCTCTGAATCGTCATGCTGCTTTCTGACGATCACCGCATGATCCGCGACGCGGTGCGCGATTTTGCTCAAGCCGAAATCGCCCCGCATGCGGCCGATTGGGCGCGCGAAAGTCGCTTTCCGCGCGAGGCGTTGCAGGGCTTGTCGGCGCTGGGTTGCCTGGGCATTGCCGTGTCCGCCGAATGGGACGGCGCCGGGCTCGACTACCTGTCTCTCGCGCTGGCCGTCGAGGAGATCGCCGCGGCCGATGGCGCGACCAGCACCATCGTGAGCGTGAACAACTGCCCGGTGTGCTCCATTCTGATGGCCTGGGGCAGCGATGCGCAAAAAGACCAGTGGCTGCGCCCGGTGGCGCGCGGCGAGTGGATCGGCGCGTTCGCGCTGACCGAACCGCAGGCCGGATCGGACGCCTCCAACCTGCGCACCACGGCAAAGTTAGAGGGTGACCACTACGTCCTCGACGGCGTCAAGCAGTTCATCACCAGCGGCAAGAACGGACAGGTCGCCATCGTGCTGGCCGCAACCGACCGGGCCGCGGGCAAGAAAGGCATCAGCGCCTTCCTCGTGCCCACCGACACGCCGGGCTACATCGTCGAACGCCTCGAAGACAAGACGGGGCAATCGGCCAGCGACACCGCGCAGATCCGCTTCGAGGGCTGCCGCGTGCCCGCCGCCAACCGCCTCGGCGCCGAGGGCGAGGGCTACAAGATTGCGCTGTCCGGCCTGGAAGGTGGGCGCATCGGCATTGCGGCGCAGTCGGTTGGCATGGCGCGCGCGGCGTTCGAAGCGGCGTTGCGCTATGCGCGCGAGCGCACGGCCTTTGGCAAACCGATTGCCGAGCATCAGGCGGTGCAATTCCGCCTGGCCGAGATGGCGATGCAGATCGAGGCGGCGCGGCAGTTGCTGTGGCACGCTGCCAGCCTGAAGGATGCGGGCCTGCCTTGTCTGAAGGAGGCGGCTATGGCCAAACTGATGGCCAGCGAAATGGCCGAGCGGGTGTGCAGCGCGGCGCTGCAGATCCACGGCGGTTACGGTTATGTGGCCGACTTTCCCGTCGAGCGCATCTGGCGCGATGTGCGGGTTTGCCAGATTTACGAAGGCACCAGCGATGTGCAAAAAATGCTCATTGCCCGTGCGCTGTAAACCGAGATTCCCAGGAGACTCCCATGCCCGTCAGCCCGATTACTTTTTTCTTCGATTTTTCTTCGCCCTACGCCTACCTGGCGAGCACGCAGATCGAGGCCATTGCCGCGCGCCACCTGCGCGACATCGAGTGGGTGCCGATGCTGCTAGGGCCCGTGTTCCAGACGACAGGATCGAAGCCGCTGATCGATCAGCCGCTCAAGGGCGACTACGCCCGCATCGACATTCCGCGCTCGGCGCGCTTTCTGGGCGTGCCTTTTGTGCAGCCGGAGCCGTTTCCCATTGCCACTTATCAGACCGCACGGGTGCTCATCGGCCTGCAACGCGACTTGCCCGCGCAGGCTGCGCCGTGGCTGCATCGCTGTTTTTCGGCCTATTTCGTGCAGAACCGCAACATCGCCGAATTGCCTGTGCTTGAAGCCCTTGCCGCCGAGCAGGGGCTGGCGAGCGATGCGGTGGCGCGCTATACCGCCGATCCCGCCATCAAAGCCCAGCTCAAGGCCAACTGCGACCGCGCGCTGCAGCAAGGCATGTGCGGCGCGCCCTTTATGGTGGTGGACGATCAACCCTTCTGGGGCGCAGACCGGCTGCCGCAGCTCGAACATTGGCTGCAGACCGGCGGGTTTTGAAGCCGCCAAAAATGAACACCGGAGAATCATCATGACCGAGCCAACCCCGCTGGTGCAGGCCTACGCCTGCGGCGCCACCGACCAGCCGCTGCTAACGCAGACCATAGGCGATTTTTTCGATGCCATGGCCGAGCGCCAAGGCCTGCAAGAGGCGCTGGTTTCGCGCCACCAGAACATTCGCCTGAGCTATGCCGAGCTCAAGCGCGAGGTGGATCGTCTGGGCAGCGCCTTGTTGCGCAGCGGTTTGCGCAAGGGTGACCGCGTGGGCATCTGGGCGCACAACAGCGTGGAATGGGTGCTGATGCAACTGGCGACGGCCAAGGTCGGTCTGATTCTGGTGAACATCAACCCGGCCTATCGCACCTCCGAAGTGGAGTACGCGCTCAACAAGGTGGCTTGCAAGGCGCTGGTCACCATGACCTCGTTCAAGACCAGCGACTATCTCGCCATGCTGCGCGAACTCGCGCCGGAGCTGGCGACCTGCGCGCCGGGCGAACTGCGCGCCGCGCGTCTGCCCGATCTCAAACTGGTGGTGCATCTGGGCGAGGCCGACGAACCCGGCATGCTGCGCTTTGCCGACTGGATCGCCCGCGGCAGCGCCGACGACCCGGCGGTCGCCGAGGTCGCGGCAACGCTGCACGCGCACGAACCCATCAACATCCAGTTCACCAGCGGCACCACCGGTTTTCCCAAGGGCGCCACGCTCACGCACAGCAACATCCTGAACAACGGTTTCTTTATTGGTGAGGCGATGAAACTCACCGCCGAAGACCGGCTGTGCATTCCGGTGCCGCTGTACCACTGCTTCGGCATGGTGCTGGGCAACCTGGCGTGTCTGACGCACGGCGCCACCATCGTCTATCCCAACGACGGCTTCGACCCATTGCTGACTTTGGAGTGCGTGCAGGACGAAGCCTGCACCGGGCTGCACGGCGTGCCGACCATGTTCATCGCCATGCTCGACCATCCGCGCTTTGCCGAGTTCGATCTGAGCACCCTGCGTACCGGCATCATGGCCGGCAGCCCTTGCCCCATCGAGGTGATGAAGCGGGTGGTGCGCGACATGCATCTGTCTGAGATCACCATCGCCTACGGCATGACCGAGACCGCGCCGGTGAGCTGCCAAAGCTCCACCGACACGCCGCTGGACAAGCGGGTGAGTACGGTGGGGCAGGTGCAGCCGCATTTGCAGGTGAAGATCGTCGATCCGCAAAGCGGCGAAACTGTCGCGCCCGGCGAAACCGGCGAGCTTTGCACCAAGGGCTATTCGGTGATGCACGGCTACTGGGGCGACGCGGAGAAGACGCATGAGGCCATTGACGCCGAGGGCTGGATGCATACCGGCGACCTGGCGGTGATGGACAGCGAGGGTTATGTGAACATCGTCGGCCGCATCAAAGATATGGTGATCCGCGGCGGCGAGAACATCTACCCGCGCGAGGTCGAGGAATTCCTCTACCGCCATCCGCAGGTGCAGGACGTGCAGGTGGTCGGCGTGCCCGACCCGAAGTACGGCGAAGAACTGTGCGCCTGGATCATCCCCAAGGCCGACGCCGCGCCGACCGAAGACGACATCCGCGATTTCTGCAAAGGGAGAATCGCGCACTACAAGATTCCGCGCTACATCCGTTTTGTGCAGAGCTTTCCACTGACCATTACCGGCAAGGTGCAGAAGTTCAAAATCCGCGAAACCATGCAGCAAGAACTCGGGCTCCACCCCGACCGCACCGCCTGAAGACCCCCATGCCCATTCTTGATACCCGACTCAACCCGCGCAGCGCCGAGTTCACCGCCAACGCCGCCGCCCTGCAGGCGCTGGTGGACGACCTGCGCGCGCGCCAGGCCCGCGTGGCCGAAGGCGGCGGCGAGGCCCGCGGCAAGCTGCTGCCGCGCGAACGCGTGGCGGCGCTGCTCGACCCCGGCTCACCCTTCCTGGAGTTTTCTCCACTGGCTGCGCACGGTCTGTACGACAACGCGGCGCCCGGCGCCGGGATCATCACCGGCATCGGGCGCGTCAGCGGGCGCGAGTGCGTGATCGTCTGCAACGACGCCACGGTGAAGGGCGGCACCTATTACCCGATGACCGTCAAGAAGCACCTTCGGGCGCAGGAGATTGCGCGCGAGAACCGTTTGCCCTGCATCTACCTCGTCGATTCGGGCGGCGCCAACCTGCCCAACCAGGACGAGGTGTTTCCCGACCGCGACCACTTCGGCCGCATTTTCTACAACCAGGCGACGCTGAGCGCCGAGGGCATTGCGCAGATCGCGGTGGTCATGGGCTCGTGCACCGCGGGAGGCGCCTACGTGCCGGCCATGAGCGACGAGTCGGTCATCGTCGCCAATCAAGGCACCATCTTTCTCGGCGGCCCGCCGCTGGTGAAGGCCGCCACTGGCGAGGAAGTCACGGCCGAGGATCTGGGTGGCGGCGACGTTCACACCCGGCTGTCGGGCGTGGCCGACCATCTGGCGCGCAACGATGCGCATGCGCTCGACATCGCTCGCCGCATCGTCTCGCGCCTGCGCCCGGCCGAGCGCGCGGCGGTGGATTTGCGCCCGCCGCGCGAGCCGCTGTATGCAGCCAGCGAGCTGTACGGCGTGGTGCCGCTGGATGCGCGCAAGCCCTTCGACATCCGCGAGATCATCGCCCGCATCGTGGATGGTTCCGAGCTCGACGAATTCAAGGCCCGCTTCGGCGCCACGCTGGTGTGCGGTTTTGCGCATCTGCACGGCATGCCCGTGGGCATTCTTGCGAACAACGGCATCCTGTTTTCGGACAGTGCGGTCAAGGGTGCGCACTTCATCGAGCTGTGCTGCCAGCGCCGCATTCCGTTGCTGTTCCTGCAGAACATCACCGGCTTCATGGTCGGCCGCAAGGCCGAGAACGAAGGCATCGCCCGTCATGGCGCCAAGCTGGTCACGGCCGTGGCCTGCGCTCAGGTGCCCAAGTTCACCGTCATCGTCGGCGGCTCCTTCGGCGCGGGCAACTACGGCATGTGCGGCCGCGCTTATGGCCCACGTCAGCTGTGGATGTGGCCCAACGCCCGCATCAGCGTGATGGGCGGCGAACAGGCGGCCAGCGTGCTCGCCACCGTGCGGCGCGACGGCATCGAGGCCAAGGGCGGCAGCTGGAGCGCGGAGGAAGAGGAAGCCTTCAAGGCGCCCGTCCGCTCTCAATATGAAGCGCAGGGCCACCCGTATTACGCCACCGCGCGACTGTGGGACGACGGCGTCATCGACCCGGCAGATACTCGTCGCGTGCTGGCGCTGGGCCTGTCGGCCGCGCTCAACGCGCCAATTCCAGACGCCCGCTTCGGCGTGTTCCGCATGTGATTGTCGTCCCCTACAATGTGCATCATTCATTGACTTGGTACACATCATGCGCACAAACATCGAGATCGACGACGAGCTCATGGACGCCGCCATGCGCGCTGGCCCGTTCAAGACCAAAAAGGAGGCGGTCGAGGAGGGGCTCAAGCTCTTGCGCCGTCGCGCCGCCTACCGCGATTTGCTCGCCCTGCGCGGCAAGCTGCATTGGGAAGACCCCTTGGCCGAGGGCGCCGCGCCGCCCATGGTGCAGGAGCGACGCGCGCCTTACAGCGCGGCTAACTCCCCTGCCAAGACGGCTGGGCGCAAGGCAGCCGCCCGCAAGGCGCCCGTCCCCAAAGCGCCCGCCAACAAGGAGTAGCCGCATGATCCTGGTCGACAGCTCGGTGTGGATCGATTTTTTCAATGGCCGTGCCACCCCGCGCGTCGCGAATCTGGCGCTCCTGCTCGACGATATGGCGCCGGTGGCGGTGGCCGATCTGGTGCTGTTCGAGGTGTTGCGTGGCTTCCGCCATGAACGCGACTACCTGGCCGCGCGCAAGACCCTGACTGCGCTCACCGTGGTTGAAATCGGCGGAGAAGACAACGCCCTGCAGGCCGCGCAACACGACCGCCTGCTGCGCGCCATGGGCTACACCATCCGCAGCGCGGTGGACGTGCTCCAGGCCGCTTACTGCATCGAACACGACTACGCCCTGCTGCACAACGACGCCGACTTCGACGTCATGGAAGATCTGCGCGGCCTGAAGGTCTGGCGGCATTGACTGCAAGCTCTCCCCGGCGAATTTCCCGATGACACTCCAAGACCATTTCCGCACCCTGGCGCGCTATCACGTCTGGGCCACGCATCGCTTGCTCGACGAGCACGTCGCGCTGCTCCCCGAAGCCGATTACCGCCGCGATTGCGGGCTGTTTTTCAACAGCGTTCACGGCACCCTCAATCATCTGCTGGTGGGCGAAGGCTTGCTGTGGCAGCGACGCTTCCTTGAGGGCGTGTCGCCCGCGGGCTTGAAGCTCGACGACGAGGCCGAGCCCGACCGCGCCAGACTGGCGCAACGGCTGAAGGAGAGCGCGCGGGCCTGGCAGCCCTATGTCGAGCGCTTGAGCGAGGCCGATTTCGATCGGCCCTTCCACTACGCCACCAGCAAGGGCGAGCCGATGAGCGCACCGTTCGCGGCCACGCTGGCGCATGTGTTCAACCACGCCACGCACCACCGCGGGCAGATCACCGTAGCGCTCACTGCCATGGGGCATCCCTCGCCCGTGCTCGATCTGATCTACATGCTGCGCGATGAAGCGACAGCCTCATCCAAGCCATGAGCGAATCCCCCGTTCTCATCGACCGCGAAGGGGCCGTCGCGACGGTCACCCTTTATCGCCCCGAAGTGCGCAACGCCTTCGACGCCGCCACCATCGCCGCGCTGCATGCGGTTTTCGTCGAACTCGGTCAGGAGGCCGAAGTGCGTTGTGTGGTGCTTGCCGCGCAAGGCCCTGCGTTCTGCGCTGGAGCCGATCTGCGCTACATGCAACAGTTGGCGGCTTACACCGATGCGCAAAACCGCGACGATGCCCTGCAACTCGCTCGCATGCTGCGCGCCGTGGCCGAATGTCCCAAGCCCGTGATCGCGCGGGTGCAGGGCGACGCGTTCGCCGGTGGCTTCGGTCTGGTGGCCGCCTGCGATCTGGCCGTGGCGGTGCAGACTGCGCGCTTCTGTCTGAGCGAGGTTAGGCTTGGCCTGGTGCCTGCCACCATCATGCCGCATGTGCTGCGCGCCATCGGCCCGCGCGCGGCGCAGCGCTACACCCTGACCGCCGAAGTGCTTAGCGCGGCCACCGCGCAGTCCATAGGCCTGGTGCATGAAGTGGCCGTTGACGCTGCCGCGCTCGACGCGCAGGTGCAGCGCTGGTGCGCCGCATTGCAGAATGCGTCACCGCAAGCGCTGGCTGCGGCCAAGCGGCTGCTGGCCGAAGTGGCGCATCGCCCGCTGGGCGATGCCTTGCTGGCCGACACCGCCGAGCGCATCGCCGTGGCCCGGGCGAGCACCGACGGACGCGAGGGCATCGCCGCCTTTCTCGCCAAGCGCAAGCCGAACTGGATCGACCCCGAGGCGCGTTGACTGCGTCCTCCATCTCCCCTTATGCCATGACCCCGAAACCTTCCGACGTCTGGACGCCAGAGCGCATCGAAGCCCTGCTCGATCTGCCTTTGCCCGAACTGCTCTGGCAAGCCCAGCAGATCCACCGCGCGCACTTCGACCCCACCGACATTCAGCTCTCGTCGCTGCTGTCGATCAAGACCGGCGGCTGCGCCGAAGACTGCGGATACTGCCCGCAATCGGCGCATCATGATGTCGGGCTGAAGGCGGGCAAGCTGATGGACCTTGACCTCGTGCTGGCCAACGCCCGCGCGGCCAAAGAGGCGGGCGCGGCACGCTTTTGCATGGGCGCGGCCTGGCGCGAGCCGAAAGACCGCGACCTCGACGCCGTGGCCGAGATGGTCGAGGGCGTCAAGGCCCTCGGGCTGGAAACCTGCATGACTTTGGGTATGTTGCGGCCCGCGCAGGCGCAGCGCCTGGCCGATGCCGGGCTCGACTACTACAACCACAACCTCGACACCTCGCCCGAGTTCTACGGCCAGATCATCACCACCCGCACCTATCAGGAACGCCTGGACACGCTGCAGGCCGTGCGCGAAGCCGGCATGGCGGTGTGCTGCGGCGGCATCGTCGGCATGGGCGAGACCCGGCGCGACCGCGCGGGCCTGCTGGCGGAGCTGGCCGGGCTCGATCCCCACCCCGAATCGGTGCCCATCAACGCCTTGGTGCGGGTGGCCGGAACGCCGCTCGAACACGCACCAGATCTCGACCCCTTCGAGTTCGTGCGCACCGTGGCTGCGGCCCGCATCACCATGCCCACGGCGCGGGTGCGGCTGTCCGCCGGGCGGCGCGAACTGGGCGACGGCATTCAGGCGCTGTGTTTCTTAGCTGGCGCCAATTCCATTTTTTACGGCGATACCCTGCTGGTCACCGGCAACTCGGAGGTCGATGCCGACCGCGCCTTGTTCGCCCGCCTCGGCCTGCATGCCGGTGCGCAAGCTTCGCCCATGCCATCGGCCACGCCCAAGCAAAAAGTGATCGCCTTGCAAGCCGATTCACCCGTATCCCGGCCATGACCCCGTCCTCACTCGACACCCTGCAACTCCTGGCGCTGGCCGCCGCGCTGGGCTGGGCCAGCGGCCTGCGGGCCTTTCTGGTCATGTTCGCCGTTGGCGCCGCGGGCCTGGCCGGATGGGTCCAACTGCCATCGGGCCTGCAGGGCCTGGCCAGCCCGGTGGCGGTGGGCATCACCGGGTTTCTGGCCTTTCTCGAATTCGTCGGCGACAAGATTCCCGGCGTGGACAGCCTGCTCGACTTCATCTCTACTCTGCTGCGCATTCCGGCAGGAGCGGTGCTTGCCGCCAGCGTGTTCGGACTGGATCACACCTTTGTCGCGGCGCTCGCTGCGGCGGCTGGCGGCAGTCTGGCCGCGGTGAGTCATGGCACCAAGCTCTCCACCCGCGCGGCCATCAACACTTCGCCAGAGCCGTTTTCCAATGTGGGCGCCTCGCTGGGCGAAGACGCGCTGGTGCTGGGCGGGCTGTGGCTGGCCTGGCTGCACCCGGTGCTGTTTTTCATCGCCCTGGTGCTGGTGCTGATCGTCATGGTTTGGCTGGCGCGCAAAAGCTTTCATTTCGTGCGTGGGCTGCTCGCGCGCATGGTGCGTATGTTCAGCGGCCGACCCGAACCCGCCGCAACGCAGCCCCCGCACGGCGCGACCGACGTGTCGTATCGAGACAAACCAGATTGATGCAAGCTACGAACCGGAGTGCTGAAATGTTCTCGAAAATCCTGATCGCCAATCGCGGCGAGATCGCTTGCCGGGTGGCCGCCACCTGCCGCTGTCTGGGCATCCGTACCGTGGCGGTGTATTCCGAGGCCGATGCGCAGGCGGCGCATGTGGCGGCGTGCGACGAGGCGGTGTGTATCGGCCCGGCCGAGGCGGCGCAGAGCTATCTGCGGGATGAGCGCATCCTGCAGGCGGCGCGCGACACCGGCGCGCAAGCTATCCATCCCGGCTATGGTTTTCTCAGCGAGAACGCAGGCTTCGCGCGGCAGTGCGCCGAGGCCGGGGTGGTGTTCATCGGCCCGCCGCCCGAGGCCATGCAGGCGATGGGGCTCAAGGCTGAGTCCAAACGGCTGATGCAAACGGCGTCCGTGCCGTTGGTGCCCGGTTATCACGGTGCGGAGCAGGACGCGGCGTTGCTCAGGGCCGAAGCCGCGCGCATCGGTTTTCCGGTGTTGATCAAGGCGAGTGCGGGCGGTGGCGGCAAGGGCATGCGCGAGGTGCAGCGCGTCGAAGACTTCGACGCTGCGCTGGCCTCGTGCCGCCGTGAAGCGCAGAGCAGTTTCGGCAACGACGCGGTGCTCATCGAGCGATTGGTGCGCAACCCGCGCCACATCGAAATCCAGATCTTCGCGGACCAGCACGACCATGTGCTGTGGCTGTTCGAGCGCGACTGTTCGATGCAGCGCCGCCATCAGAAAGTCATCGAAGAAGCCCCGGCCCCCGGCCTGCCTGATGCCCTGCGCCGCGAGATGGGCGAGGCCGCAGTAGCCGCCGCTCGCGCGGTGGGTTATGTGGGCGCGGGCACCGTGGAGTTCATCGTCGAATGCAGCGAAGGCGGGGTGCCGCAGCGCTTCTACTTCATGGAGATGAACACGCGGCTGCAGGTCGAGCATCCCGTCACCGAGTTGATCACCGGCCTCGATCTGGTCGAGTGGCAATTGCGTGTGGCCGCAGGCGAACCGCTGCCCATCACGCAGGCCGAGGTGCGCTGCAGCGGGCATGCCATCGAGGCGCGGCTTTACGCCGAGCATCCGGAGGCGGGTTTTCTGCCTTCCGCCGGCCAGTTGCGGCGGCTGGCGTTGCCGCCGCATGTCGCCTTCGGTGCGGTGGGAGCTGAGGGCATTCGAGTCGATAGCGGGGTGTTCGAGGGCGACACCATCACCCCGTTCTACGACCCCATGATCGCCAAGCTGATCGCCTGGGGCGAGACCCGCGAGCAGGCGCGCAGACGGCTGCGCCAAGCGCTGGCCGCGACCCGCATCGCGGGTTTGCAGACCAATGCGCAGTTTCTCCACCGACTGCTGGGTGTTGCGGAGTTTGCCGGGGGCGTGCTCGATACCGGACTGATCGCCCGTGAGCACGAGGCGCTGCTCGCGCCGCCGTCCATTCCGCAGTCTTTGGCCTGTGCCGCTGCGATCGGCGCCATGCTCGAAGACGAGCGCGCGCAACAGAGCGCCGATCCCTGGTCGCCCTGGTCGCCATGGTCAATTTGCGACGGGTTTACCAACGGCGTGCTGCCGCCGCGCGTGTTTCGCTTCGACAGCCCGTGGGGTGTTTTGGCGTGCACGCTGCTTACGGCGACAGGCCAGCCCTTGCGCATCCAGACTCCGGGTTCGCCTCAGCCGCAGCCCTTCGCTTGCACCGCGCGCGCCGTGCGGGCAACCCGTGATGTGCGCGAATTCGCCCTAGTTCTCACGCTGGGTGAAGAGCGCGCACAGATGAGCGTGGTACGGCTGGGCGAGACGTCCTTTCAGGTGTTCTCAGGCGGCGAGCTGGTCACGCTGCAAGCGCTGGGCGCCGATCTGGGCAGCTCCGACGGGGGCTTGGCCGGCGGCCGACTGACCGCGCCCATGCCCGGCAGAATCATCGCCCTGCATGTGCAAGCGGGCGACACGGTGCAGGCCGGCGCCCCGCTGCTGGTGCTCGAAGCGATGAAAATGGAGCACACGCTCAGCGCCCCGTCGGCCGGGCAGGTGAGCGAGGTGCTTTACGCGGTGGGCGATCAGGTCAGCGAAGGCGTGGAGCTGCTGCGCATCGAGGCTTTGAAAACCGAGGGATCGCCAGCATGAGGCTCGCGGTCTGGGACCCGGATGAGCCGTTTCGCCGCTGGCGCGACGCGCTGATGCAGCACGCCAAGGAAATCGGCCTGGCCATCGACGTGATCGACGCCCCGAGCGACCCGGACGCGCAGGCCGAATTCGCCCTGGTCTGGCGGCCCGATGCCGATTGGCTCGCCGGGCAGATGGGGCTGCGCGCCGTGTTCAATCTGGGCGCGGGCGTGGATGCCATCGCCCCGGCGCTGCACCGCCTGCATCCCGGCGTGCCGCTCATCCGCCTGGAAGACGCGGGCATGGGACGCCAAATGGCCGACTACGTGGCCGAAGGCGTTTTGCATGCCTACCGCCGCATGACCGATTACGCGGCGCAGCAGGCCAAGGCCCGCTGGGAGCCGCTGCCCTTGCCGCCGCGCGCCAGTTTCAGCGTGGGCTTTCTCGGTCTGGGGCAGATGGGCGCGGCCGCCGCTCGGCGCGTGGCGGCGATGGACTTTCCCATTCTGGCCTGCAGCCGCAGCGGGCAGTCGCGCTTCGCTGCCGAGTTGGGCTGCGCGATCTACGCCCTGGACCGCCTCGATGAATTTCTGGCGCAGACCCGGGTGCTGGTGGTGTTGTTGCCGCTGACCGCAGACACCCGCGGCCTGCTCGATTACGCTGCCTTGAGCCGCTTGCCGCAGGGTGCGCATCTCATCAACGCCAGCCGGGGCGCGGTGATCGATCAGGCCGATCTGCTCGATCTGCTGCACGGCGGGCATCTGGCCAGCGCCCTGCTCGATGTGTTCGCCACCGAGCCCTTGCCCGCGGCCGATGCGCTGTGGAGCCATCCGCGGGTGCGCATCACTCCGCATGTGGCCGCGCAGACCCTGGTCGGGCCGTCCGCTGCGCAGGTGATGCGCAAAATTGCCGCCATCGAACGCGGCGAAAAACCGGGCGGCGTGGTGGATATGCGGCTGGGTTATTGAACGGGAGATTGCCATGTCCACTTTGAACCATTTGCCCAAATTCGTCGAAGTCGTTGAAGTCGGCCCGCGCGACGGGCTGCAAAACGAAGCCAACCCCGTTCCCGTTGCGGTGAAGGTCGATCTCATCGACCGCCTGTCCGCAGCCGGGCTGCCCAATGTCGAAGCCGCCGCCTTCGTCTCGCCCAAGTGGGTGCCGCAGATGGCCGGCAGCAGCGAAGTGATGGCGGGCATCCGCCGTCGTCCCGGCACCGTGTATTCCGCGCTGGTGCCGAACATGAAGGGCATGGAGGCCGCGTTGGCCGCGGGGGTCGGCGAGGTGGTGGTGTTCAGCGCCGCGAGCGAGGCGTTCGCGCAGAAGAACATCAACTGCTCCATCGCTGAATCGATCGAGCGCTTCCGTCCGGTAGCCGAGGCCGCCAAGAGCGCGGGAGTGAACCTGCGCGGCAGCATCTCGGTGGCGTTGGGCTGCCCCTACCAGGGCGCGGTTGAGCCGTCAGCCGTGGCCGAAGTCGTGCGCCGC
Organism: Thiomonas sp. SCN 64-16; assembly: GCF_001725585.1. Taxonomy (NCBI): domain Bacteria; kingdom Pseudomonadati; phylum Pseudomonadota; class Betaproteobacteria; order Burkholderiales; genus Thiomonas; species Thiomonas sp. SCN 64-16. The sequence goes on from NZ_MEGQ01000034.1 coordinate 37,410, forward strand.
ATGGCCGATCTCGGCTGCGACTGCATCGACATTGCCGACACCATCGGCGTGGGCACGCCCGGTGCGGTGCAGGCGGTGTTCGAGGCCAGCGCGGCGGCCTTCCCCATGCAGAAGCTGGCCGGTCACTTCCACGACACCTATGGTCAGGCGCTGGCGAACATTCTTGCGGCGCTGCAGATGGGCGTCGCCAGCTTTCATTCCTCCGTTGCGGGTCTGGGCGGCTGCCCCTATGCCAAGGGCGCCACCGGCAATGTCGCCACCGAAGATGTGCTCTACCTGCTGCACGGCCTGGGCATCGACACCGGGGTGAACCTGCGCGCGGTGGTCGAGGCCGGCGACTTCATCACCCGCGCCATCAACCGCCCGAACAACAGCCGCGCGGGCAAGGCGCTGCTGGCCAAATGGGCCGCCGAGCAAGGCGAACCCGCCTGCACCGCCTGAGCCGCTTCATCATGCAAACAACGGCTATTTCTTCTCCTTCCTCTTCCCCTTCCGACTCCGTGCAGCGCGTGATCGACGCGCTTGCCGCCCTGGGTCATGCCGAACCGCCGGTGATGCTCGACGCCGCCGCCCGCACCGCGGAGCAGGCGGCCGACGCCCTCGGTGTGGCGCTGGGGCAGATCGCCAAGTCCATCGTGTTCTGCCATGCCGACAGCGGCCGTGCGGTGCTGGTGGTCTGCGCCGGTGATCGCCGGGTGGACGAAAAGGCCGTGGCCGCGCAGGTCGGCCACTTGGCTCGGGCCGATGCCGATTTCGTACGCGCCGCCACCGGCTTCGCCATCGGCGGGGTCAGCCCGGTGGGCCACACCCAGCCGCCCATCGCCTTGGTGGACAACAGCCTCTGGCGCTTCGACCGCATCTGGGCGGCGGCGGGCCATCCGCATGCGGTCTTTCCTCTGCGGCCCGAAGACCTGCCGCGTTGGCTGGGCGTTGCGCCGAGCGCTGTCACGCGGGCGCCGCAATGACAGTTCCCTCTCCTTGCATCAACATCTGCACGCTGGACGCCGCTAGCGGGCTTTGCCTGGGCTGCGCCCGCACCCTGCAGGAAATCAGCGACTGGTCCAATCTGGATGACGCAGGCAAGCGCGCCGTCTGGGCGCGCATCGCCGAACGGCGCGTGCAGGGGCTAGTCCCCGAGCAGCCCATCGCGCTCAAGCCGGGGCCTGTCAGCGCACGGTGAGAGCCCCCAGGGCCGGGCAATCCCCACCCCAACCCTCCCCACAAGTGGGGAGGGAGTGATCTCACCTCCTACACGCAGTGGGGGAGGCCGGGAGGGGGTTGCCCAACCCGCCCCCGTGGGGTGTCAAGGAAACTTGGGGCGGCCCTACGTTTTCTCATGAGCCGGTTCCGGGCTGGCGGCCAGCCGGATCGCCTAAAATCACTTGCTCAAAAAAACGGCAGCGCAGACGTTGCCCGCCTTCTGCTCGCACACTGCCCGCCGCGCCCATGTCCAACCCCGCCGATCTCACCCCCTCCGCACCCTTGACCGGGCTCGCGGGCGGCCTGCGTCTGGGGCGGCACCTGCTGCCCAACCGGGTGTTCGCTGCACCCATGGCCGGGGTGACCGACCGGCCCTACCGCCGTCTGGCGCGGCAACTCGGCGCGGGTTACTGTGTGAGCGAGATGGTGACCTCGCGCGCCGATCTGCGCGACACCCTCAAGACCTCACGCCGCGCCAATCACGACGGCGAAGCTGCGCCCATCGCGGTGCAGATCGTCGGCACCGACCCCGAGCAGATTGCCGAGGCCACTCGCTACAACCTGGAGCGCGGCGCCGACATCATCGATATCAATATGGGCTGCCCGGCGAAGAAGGTGTGCAACCGCTGGGCTGGCTCTGCCCTGATGCAGGACGAAGACCTCGCCGCGCGGTTGGTGGAGGCGGCGGTAGCGGCTGCCCGCCCGTTCGACGCCCCGGTTACGCTCAAGATGCGCGCCGGATGGTGCGCCAGCGCCCGCAACGCGCCGCGCATCGCCCGCAGGGCCGAAGCCGCAGGCGCCGCCATGCTGGTGGTGCACGGCCGCACCCGCGAGCAGGGCTATGGCGGTGAGGCCGAATACGCCACGCTTGCCGAAGTGAAGCGCAGCGTGGGCATTCCGGTGGTGGCCAATGGCGACATCGACTCACCGCAAAAAGCCGCCGCCGTGCTGCGGCAAAGCGGCGCCGACGCGGTGATGATCGGCCGCGCCGCCATGGGTCGGCCCTGGCTGTTCGGCCAGGTCGCGGCCTATCTGGAGCACGGCGTCCTGCTGCCCGACCCCGCGCCCGAGCAATGGCGCGACTGGCTGTTCGCCCACCTCGACGATCACTATGCGCTGTATGGCGAAGCCATCGGCGTGCGCACCGCGCGCAAGCATGTGGGCTGGTACGTTGCGGCCCTGCCCGAAGGCGAGACCTTCCGCCGTCAATTCAACACGCTGGGCAGCGCAGCCGAGCAACTCGCGGCGCTGCGCGGCCTCCTCGATTCGGGTTCCAAGGCCGCGCCGCTGGCGGCCTGAAACCGTCCCGTTCACTCGCATCCCGCCATGCCCGCCGTTCCCCGCAAAACCACGCTCGAACAATGTGTCGTCGATAGCCTCGAGGCCTATTTCAACGACCTCGGCGGCTCCGAGCCGCACGGCATTCATGCCATGGTGCTGGCCGCGGTGGAAAAACCGCTGCTGGCCACGGTGATGAAGCATGCCGAGGGCAACCAATCGCTGGCCGCGCGCTGGCTCGACATCAACCGCAACACCCTGCGTAAGAAGCTTGCCGAACACAAGCTGCTCTGACCCATCCCGCCGCACCCGCCCATTTCCATTCACCGAGACTTCCATGCAAGCCCTGATTTCCGTTTCCGACAAAACCGGCGTGCTCGACTTCGCCCGCGATCTGCACGCCCTGGGCGTGCGCCTGCTGTCCACCGGCGGCACCGCCAAGATGCTGCAGGGCGCCGGTCTGCCGGTGACCGAGGTGGCCGATTACACTGGCTTTCCGGAAATGCTCGACGGCCGGGTGAAGACCCTGCATCCCAAGGTGCATGCCGGCCTGCTGGCGCGGCGCGACCTGCCCGAGCATGTGGCGCAAACCGACGCGCACGACCTGCCGGCGATCGACATCCTCTGCGTCAATCTCTACCCCTTCGAGGCCACCGTGGCCAAGCTGCACACGCTCGATGAGGCCATCGAAAACATCGACATCGGCGGCCCGGCCATGGTGCGCTCGGGCGCCAAGAACTATCACCATGTTGCCGTGCTCACCGACCCGGCCGACTATGCCGTGGTGGTGGCTGAGCTGCGCGCGGCGGGCCAAGTGAGCGACGCCACGCGCTTTCGCCTCTCGGTGGCGGCATTCAACCGCATCGCGCAATACGACGCGGCTATTTCCAACTACCTGTCGGCGCTGCAGGACGACGGCACGCGTGCTTCCTTCCCCGGTCAGTTCAACCTGTCTTTCGTCAAGCAGCAAGACCTGCGCTACGGCGAAAACCCGCACCAGAGCGCGGCGTTTTACGTCGAGCCGGGCGCGCGCGAGGCCAGCATCGCCACCGCCCGCCAGCTGCAGGGCAAGGAGCTCTCGTACAACAACATCGGCGACGCCGACGCCGCGCTGGAATGCGTGAAGCAGTTCGACACCGCGCCCGCCTGCGTCATCGTCAAGCACGCCAACCCTTGCGGCGTGGCCTACGGCACGTCCCTGCTGGACGCCTATGAGCGTGCCTACAAAACCGACCCAGAATCCTCCTTCGGCGGCATCATCGCTTTCAACGGCGAACTCGACGGCGCTACCGCGCAGGCCATCGTCGAGCGGCAGTTCGTCGAAGTCATCATCGCCCCGAAGGTGACGCAGGCCGCCATCGACATCTGCGCGGCCAAGAAGAACGTCCGCCTGCTTGAATGCGGCCAGTGGCCTGCGCAGCCCGGTGCGCGGCTGGACTACAAGCGCGTCAACGGCGGGCTGCTGGTGCAGGACGCAGACCTGCTGCTGTCCGGCGACATTCAGGTGGTGAGCCAGCGCCAGCCTTCGGCCGACGAAATGCGCGACCTGTTATTCGCCTGGCGCGTGGCCAAGTTCGTCAAGTCCAACGCCATCGTCTATGCCAAGGACAACGCCACCATCGGCGTCGGTGCGGGGCAGATGAGCCGGGTCAACTCCGCGCGCATCGCCGCCATCAAGGCCGAGCACGCGGGCCTGCCCGTCCCCGGCTCGGTCATGGCCTCAGACGCCTTTTTCCCCTTCCGCGACGGCATCGACAACGCGGCGCAGGCCGGCATCAAAGCCGTTATCCAGCCCGGCGGCTCGATGCGCGACGCCGAAGTCATCCAAGCGGCCGACGAACACGGCATGGCCATGGTGCTCACCGGCATGCGGCATTTCCGGCATTGAGCCGCGGCGCACCACCATGCGCATTCTCGGTATCGACCCCGGACTCAACACCACGGGCTACGGCGTGATCGATGCCCACGGCCAACGTCTGGGCTATCAGGCCAGCGGCGCCATTCGTATCCCGAAGGGCACGCTGCCCGAGCGTCTGAAGACGCTGTTCGACGGCGTGAGCGAGGTGGCGCGGCTGGCCGACGCCGAGGTTGCCGTGGTGGAGATCGTGTTCGTCAACGTCAATCCGCAGTCCACCCTGCTGCTGGGGCAGGCGCGCGGCGCGGCCATAGCCGCGCTGGTGGCGCAAGGGCTGCCGGTGGTCGAGTACACCGCGCTGCAGCTGAAAAAATCCATCGTCGGCTACGGCCGCGCCAGCAAGTCGCAGATTCAGGAAATGGTGATGCGGCTGCTGGCCTTGCCCGGCCAACCCGGCCCGGACGCCGCCGACGCGCTCGGGCTGGCGATCTGCCACGCACATGCGCAGCGCGGTCTGGCGGCGCTGCATCGGGCGTCTTCTCCTGCGAATGTGGGCACGGCGGACGTGGCCAGTGGCAAGCTCAGCGCGGCGCAACTGCGCGGCATGCGGGTGCGCGGGGGGCGGCTGATCGGGTGACGCCGGTGGGGGTGCGGATGCATCTGCTTACAGGCCGCGCGCGGTTTTTGCTTGATGATCCGGGTTCGTTGTCTTCAAGCCGGATCTCTCAAGGAGAACCTCATGACTTCATCGTTGCTATTGACTGGAGTGTCTTTGGCGCTGTTTGCCGGTCTGGGGCTGTCGGCCCATGCGGCCGAGCCGCGCGTGGTGCTTGGCGTTGCCGTGCCGCTGTCTGGCCCCTTGGCCGCCAGTGGGCAGGATGCAGTCAACGGAGTGCAAATGGCGCTGAACCAGCTCAATGCCGAGCATGCCCGGATTGGCGGCAAGTCGGTGCGCTGGGCGATGGATGCAGAAGATGACCAGGGACTGCCCACTCAAGCCACACTAGTGGCGCAGAAGCTGGTGGATGAGGGCGTGAGCGGCGTCGTCGGCCATCAGACCTCGGGCTGCACCTTTCCGGCCGCGCGCATTTACGCCCGGGCGGGGATTCCGCAGATCACGCCATCTTCCACTTCGCCGAAGATCGCCGAGCAGGGCTACAAGACCTTCTTTCGCCTGATCGCCAACGACAACGCCCTGGGGGCCGGGCTGGCCGAGTATGCCCACGACGCCCTTCACGTGCAGCGCGTGGCGGTGGTGGACGACCGTACCGCCTACGGCCAAGGACTGGCCGATGTGTTCTCGGCCAAGGCGAAGAAGCTCGGCATGGACGTGGTGGACCGCGAATACACCGATGACAAAGCCACCGATTTCTCCGCCATCCTCACCCGCATCAAGGCCGACCATCCGCAGGTGATCTTCTACGGCGGCATGTATAGCCAGGCCGGACCGCTGGTGCGGCAGATGCGCCAGATCGGCATCACCGCGCGGCTGATGGGCGGCGACGGCATCTGCGCGCCCATCATGGCCAAGGTCGCGGGCGATGCGGTCAACGGCACGATCTGCGCCCAGGGCGGCGTGCCGCTCTCTGAGTTGCCCAAGGGCAAGGCCTGGAAGGCGCGTTACGACACCGAGTTCGGCGCGGCCGCCTTCCAGCTCTATTCACCCAACGCCTTTGATGCAGCCATGGTGCTGGCCCATGCGATGATGAAAGCTGGGTCGAGCGACCCGAAGGTCTATCTGCCCCACATCCGCCACATCGACTACGACGGCGTGACCGACAGCGACATTCACTTCACCGCCACGGGCGAACTCGCCGATCCCAGCATCACCCTGTCGGAGTTCGAGCACGGTGTGAAAGTGCCGCTGGCGGTGGAGCAGGTGCGGTAGCCAAGAAGGTGTGCCAAGCCCCCGCAGAGAATGGCGGAGGCATGAGGAGGCACTGTTAGTATCTTTTGCTATACGCGGAGGCAACTGAATAAGGTATCGAGGGATGCTTGAACAACTCATTAAAGACTACCTGGTCACCCAGGCAAAAATCGACCCGGCCAAATTTGACCAGGCGGATCTGAAGGTGGCTGATCTCGGGCTTGACTCGTTGACCTTGGTCGAGATGTTGTTCGAGATCGAGGATCGATTCGGATTTCAGATTGCCGACCCGATGAAGTTTCAGAACATGCGGTTCACCGAGATGGTGGCCTCGATCGAGTCGGAAGTGCGGGCGAACAATGAGGGGAAATTGCCGCAGATCGACGCGCTGGGCTCGCCCACACAGGCGCCATGAGACCGGTGGTCATCACCGGCCTGGGCATGATCTCTCCGCTGGGGGGCGATTGCCAGTCGAGTTTTGAGGCTGCGCTTGCGGCACGCAGCGCCATCTGCCGCGTGCCCGAGGCACTGAGTGCGGGTCTACCCAACTTGTTGATGGCCCCTGCGGCTGTCGAGCCGAGCCTGTCAGGAATTTTGTGTGCGAGGCATAGCATGAGAATCAGGAGCATGTATGCCAAGCAAGACGAAGTTGAAGAACGCGGCCATTGCGGCCAGG
>NZ_MEGQ01000035.1:0-49863 GCF_001725585.1 Thiomonas sp. SCN 64-16
ACTTGTTCACAGCATGTAGCTCGGCACGCTTGCGTGCAACCTACGAATCGGCAGGAGATCGACCCCCGCCGACTTGCCTATTGGCGACCATGATGACTACTAGGCCTGTTTTTCATCGCAGTGGGCATGGGCATTGCGCTGCCACTGGTGATGGCCGAGCCCTTGCAGGTGATCGGCCTGGGGGCGGGCATTCTGCTGCTCAAGGCCCTCACGCTGTACGCGGGAAGGCGGCTCATCGGCGGCGACGACGCGCTCAGCCGTCCCTTGGCCATTTTGCTGGCCTGCGGCGGCGAGTTCGCCTTCGTGCTGTTCACCAGCGCGCGCAGTGGCGGTCTGCTCGACGGCCCCACTGCCGAGCTGCTGACCGTGGCGGTGGCCGTCTCCATGGCCTTGGCGCCGTTTCTGCTCATCCTCAACGACCGGCTGATCCAGCCGTGGGCGCGCAACCGTCAGGCGCCGCCCTTCAGCACTATCGACGAACCCGGCCAGCCCGTCGTCATCGCGGGCTACGGGCGCGTCGGCCAAATCGTCGGAAGGCTGCTCAACGCGCAAGGCGTGGCGTTCACCGCGCTGGACGCCAGCGCCGAACAGGTGGATTTCGTGCGCCAGTTCGGCAACAAGATCTACTACGGCGACGCCACCCGCCTGTCGCTGCTGCGCGCCGCCCATGTGCAGGACGCCCGGCTGTTCATCCTCGCCGTCGATGACGTCGAGGCCAGCCTGAAGATTGCCGAGCTGCTGCGCACCCACTTCCCCGACGTGCCGCTGCTGGCGCGGGCGCGCAACCGCACCCATCTCATGCGCCTGCGCGAGCTTGGCGTGAAAGACGTGCTGCGCGAAACCTGGGGCACGAGCGTGGAGCTGGGACGGCGGGCGCTGCAGACCGTGCAGCCCGACGTCGATGCCGACCGCGTGGTCGCGCTGTTCACCGCCCACGACCTGCGAGTGCTCGACCGTCAGCAGGCCGTGTTTCACGACAGGGCCGCGCTCATCGCCCTGTCGAAAAACGCCCGCGCAGAGCTGGAAGACATTCTCCAGGGCGACGCTCAGCTGCACCTGACCACGGCTGCGGAAGGCAGCACCGAAGCGCCCAAGACCGTGCCGGACGGGACTGCGTAGGACGACATCGGGCAACGGAGTTTCGCCGTTCGCGCGCCTGCAGAAAACACGCCACGCGCGTACAGTCTTTGGCTTTGCCCAAGGAGAAAAAACATGTCCCTGAATCTCGCTCCTGCATCGCTCAAAGATCGCGTCGTCCTCATCACCGGCGCTTCATCCGGCTTCGGCGAAGCGACCGCCGAGCTGTTCGCCCAGGCTGGCGCGCGCCTGGCCCTGAGCGCACGCCGCGGCGACCGGCTGGACGCTCTGGCCGCACGCCTGCGCGCACTGGGCGCCGAGGTGCTGGTTCTTCCTGCCGACCTGGCCGAAGTCAAAGCCGCGCAGGCCATCGTGCAAGATACGGAAGCGCATTTCGGCTGCCTCGACATCCTGGTCAACAACGCCGGGGTCATGTATTTGGAGCCCATCGACAGTGCGGACATGACCCGCTGGCAGCACATGATCCAGCTGAACCTGCTCGCGCTCATGGCCAGTTGCCAGGCCGCCCTGCCCGGTATGCGCGCCAGGAAGGACGGGCACATTTTCAACATGGCCTCCACCGCCGGGCGGCAAGCCAACCCCAACGGTGGGGGCTATTCGGCCTCGAAATGGGGCGTGGTGGGTTTTAGCGAGTCGCTGCGGCGCGAGGTCTACAAAGACAATATCCGCGTCACCGTGATCGAGCCTGGCGTGGCGCAGACCGAGCTGCGCGACCATATCGCCCACGCGCCCACGCAGACGGCGCTCAACAACTGGGCCGACAGCATGCGCCAGTTGCAAAGCGCAGACATCGCCCGCGCCATTGTGTTCTGTGCCGGCCAGCCCGCGCATGTGAACATCAATGAAATCCTGATGCGCCCCACCGATCAGGAACGTTGAACCCAACTCTGGAGACTCCCCAACATGATTCATGAACTCGCCGATATTCAGATCCGGCCCGGCAGTCAGGCCGAATTCGAAGCCGCCATCGTCCATGGCGTGAACACCGTCATCGCGCATGCCAAGGGGTTCGAAGGCTACGAGATCCGCAAAGGGATTGAAACGCCCGAACGCTATCTGCTGATGATTCGCTGGGCCACCCTGGAAGACCACACCGTGGGCTTTCGCCAGTCCGAGGCGTTCTCGCAGTGGCGGGCGATTGTGGGCCCCTACTTCGCGCAGCCCCCGGTGGTCGAGCACTTCACGACTTTGCCCGAAGCGCAGAAGCATTGAACGCCGAAGGAGCGCCTGTACGCGGCCCCGGCCGCAACACCCTCAACCCTCCACCGTCGGACGCCACCATTTCGAGGTGCGTTCGGCAATCTCGCGCTCGGGATATGACTGGTAATGCGATACGTCGTTGAACAGCTTGAGGCGCGGGCGAACCTCGTTCATGAAATCGAGAATGGTTAGCGCCGCGGGGCTTTGATCGAGGCGCTCGCGGTAGCCGCGCGCATCCAGGCCCAGCAGGCTGCTGACAAGCAGGCGATTGGTGCCTTTGTGCGAGACGACCAGCACGGTCTGATGCCGGTGCCGCTCGATGATCTCGCGCATGATCGGCAACGCCCGGTGGATGACGCTCAGTCCCGACTCCCCGCCTTCGGGCGCCACCAGTAGCGGGTCTTCCTCCCACAGGCTGTAGGCCTGCGGAAATCGGCAGGTGACTTCGTCCCGGGTCAGGCCTTCCCAGTTGCCGTAGTCGATCTCGCGCAGCGCATCAACGATTTGCACGGGAAGATTGTGCGGGCCTGCGATGATCCGGGCGGTTTCCAGGGTTCGCGCCATCGGGCTGGCATAGACCGCAGCGATGGACACGCTGGACAACCTGATTCCCAGGCTCGCAGCCTGCTCTCGGCCCTCGTTCGACAACGATATATCGTTCGATCCGGCAAAGCGGTCTTCCAGCGTCAGACGGGTCTCGCCATGACGGACGAGCAGAATTCTTGTGGGCATTGGGTTCTCCTGCGTGTCTCGTGAACACATTGTGATGTCGGGCGCACTCAGGGGCATAGCGCCGTCTGGAATGAACTCTGTGCCGTCATCGATTTTTCGCTTTCAAGGCTGACTGGTTGCCAGCAGTATCCGTCCTCCGTTACCAAACGCCGGATCACCTCTGCGCTCTCGTCAATGCGAAAAATGTGAAGCCATTTGTTGTCCACCAATTGGCGGATCATTTCATGGCGAGCAATGATGTTGTCGATCGCTTCAGCTGGCGCCTCCAGATAGACACTGAGCCGCAAAGGCTCATGCATCCAACGGCTACCGTCATGTAAAGACTGCAGAGGAAGGCCCACCCGCAGATCACCTCCATTGCCTTCCAGAACGCCGATGGCGCCACCCACCACGTTGTGAAGCACCTTGTTGCCGCTTCCGAAGCGTGAATTGTCGACAACCGAGCCGTAATACTGCATGTTGATCCAGTTGGCGACGACCATCGGGGCGGTCATGATGAGCTCGAGCACCTTGAAGTCGACATCGTTTTTCCAAACATAGTCGTGCAAGAAGGCGCGCCCGCCAAGGTCGGCGCCACGTGTACGGAACCTGGGGGCGGCAATGAAGGCGGCGTTATTGGCCAGCGCCCATTCAGGGCGCACTTGCGACCAATCCCGGCTGCGCGCCTGCACATGCTGGGCGACATCGCGATCTGTCATTGCATCGATGCCCATCGACGCAGCACGCTGCATGCGGGTCAAGTCGCCAGCCTGTTCGAGTGCGCGTTCAAGGTTGGCGAGATCAGGCGCCAGGTCATGCGGTACGGCATGCGCATCGAACACCTGCACGATGTCGGTCGTCGTGTCATGCAAGGCCGCCAGGAAACAGGTGTCTTCTGGAATGAGAATGCCACGGCGTGCCAGTTCCACCCGAACCTGCTTGTCGTTGAATAGCGCTGCAACCACTTTCGCACTCGCCTCGCCTGTTTGTCCGGCACACGCGCCGCAGTCCAGACTCGTGGCATGCGGATTGTTCACAGAACTGCTGCCATGCCCAACGAGCAAGACAAGGCGCGCAAATGGCCCGGTCAGGCCCATGGCGCGCAAGATTCTTTCCGCGTTCTCAACCCGTTGGTCCTGCGGAATTCCTGTTGCGCCGTGATGCGAGCAGCACGCATCACTTGTCTTGGGCAACAAACTCGGCGAGAGAGCCAGCGCCCTTTTCCGGCCGATGCCCTGCGTTTTAGGGTCAGGAACGGGTCGAGACCAGCCCATGCTGTCCGACAGAAGTTTGGGCGCGTAGGTCAGCCCGGCAGACTCCACAAAAGAAAAACAGGAGGACGCCGAAAATTTGAAACCCTTCCACACCTTCGCCCATTTCAACCGAGCTCGGCGCTGTTGACGCAGTTGATCCGTTTCGTCTCCACCCTGCTCTTGCAAACAATAGCTGGGGGTGAACAGAATCGGCACATGAGAGTGCCCGCAATCGGCGCCCAGCGGAACGACCTCAATGAAAATTCCGAAGAACCCGGCAAAGCCGATGGTCTGTATCGAGGGCGCCACGATTTCCAGCGAGCGGCGGAATATCTCTGAGCGGACATCAATACAAAAAGCAGCCTGCACAGCGGGGCGCGTCGGCAGCGGCTGCGGACGCTGCGCTTCTTTCAGCGCTGCGAGCACCGAGTTCTGAAACCCGATTTCCATGGCACTGAGCAAGATTCTGTCGACCTCCGCAGCCGCACGGCGTTTGGCCGATGGCGCACGCATGCTGGCTGCGAGCATCTCCCGCCAGCGGGCCTGAAGTGCAGCACTGCCCTTCTCCTGAAACAGCAAGACATCCCAGACCAGACGAATCGCCAGAAGATCGACGATCGACGCATCGGTCTGGCCTGAGAGCTCCGCTTGCCACTTCAGGTATCGCGTCCAGGCGGCCCATCCCCCCACGCTCAGCAAAGCGGCGTGAAGATAGCGCTCGGTGGCCTCTGCAGGAATGTCGAGCTTCTCGACGGCCCATGCAATCGCATCCCGTGGGGCATGCGGAACCTCGGCGATGGCAGCGCGCAGGCCACGCAACCCCATCAACGCCGGGCTCTGGTCAATGGTGGCGGTCTCCCGCCAGGCGGCAAACAACGATTGGTGACGATAAGGCATGGGAATGACGGCCTGGCCGATGTCGAAGTACGCGGCGCAGTGCATGCTGATGCGTTCAACGACAAATCGCGTCCACAGACCTCCCTCGACTTTGTCGAGCAGATCACTCACGGTCGCCATGCCCATGCGGGGCTGAGGGCGGTCTGTGGCCAGAGCTTCCTGAACGTCCTCCAGGCTGAGCGTGCTGCCGCAGAGCCTGATCGCTTGGCGAATGTCCTTGCTGCCGATCCGGCCTTGAGCCACCTGCTCCTGGAAATAGGTGCGCGGCATGTAGAGGCTCGTGCCCATGACACGAGCCAGTAGATCAGAGGCGCTCTGAAAGTCGTGATCCCGCAGCCCAAAAAATGGATTGACGGCCACAAAATTCTTCAGCGGCCAGAGCGGCGCGATTCGGCCGCAGGCGGCGTCGATCTGAGGATCAATCGACAAGGTTGGCGCCATCAGCGTGGGCATGTCGGCGAGGTTCATCTCAAGCTCCTTGAAGTTGAATGTCATTGGTTTGGGGAACAGGCCACAACTTTTGCAGCAGACGGGTGACATAGACATCGACATACAGCCCGTTGTAGAGGTGCACGTACAGCCTGAAACGCGCCGGAGAAGCACTCGCCTGCAGGAATTGCTGCATCATCAACAGCGCGACGAATGTCACGCTCACGACGGGCACGAGCACGCTGTAAGCCGTGTGAGCAAGCCCCGACACCGGCAAAACACTGTTCAGCAGCAAGCGATCGAACAATGCGTGCAACACAAAGTAGGTCGTGCATAGAAGCGCGCTCATCCCCCCCGCCATGACCAAGGCAGGCACCAGCCCCAGCGCCGTGGCTGCCTGCAACACGAGTTGACTCATGGACACCGCCAGAATGACGCCCACAACAAGCAAGGTGTCCTGCCCGTGCCAATAGACACCCAATAGCGAGCCGATACCGAGTGACGCGGTCACGCCAAGCGCGAGGGCGGCAATCAGCCGCACAAGATCAAAGCCTTTGGGGGACGCTTGCAGGGCGGGCGCCCGAAAGGCATCGACTGCACTGCCCGATGCCAGAAAAGCATGGGCTTTATAAAGCGAGTGTGCAACGAGATGCAGCATGGCGAGGCTATACAGCCCGAGGCCGCATTCGAGCAGCATGAATCCCATCTGTGCAGTGGTTGACCAGGCAAGACAGACCTTGACGCTGGTTTGCGTCAACATCACCAGGGAAGCAAGCACCAGGGTGACCAGCCCGATGAGGGTCAGCGCGACGAGCGCTCCTGTGGAATGCGACAGGATGGGGCTCATGCGAATCACCAAAAAAGCTCCGGCATTCACGATGCCCGCATGGAGAAGCGCCGACACCGGTGTCGGTGCTTCCATGACCTGCAGCAGCCAGCCATGCAGAGGAAACTGCGCCGATTTCAATGCCGCGCTCAAAACAATGAGGTAACTCGCGATCTGCAGTTTCATCGGCATCTCGCCTCTGAACGCCGCCATCAGTTGAAACAGGCGCTCGAACTCCAGCGTGTGGAGTGTCGAGCCAATCAAAACGATAGCGAGCAGAAGGCTGGCATCACTGATGCGGCTGGCGACGAATTTTTTGTGTGCAGACAGCACGGCAATCGGCCGCTTTCTGTAAAACATCAAAAGCTGATGCAAACTCAGACTGGTGGCGATCCATGCCAAGGCGAACATCAAAAGATTGCCCGACACGATCAAGCTGAGAATGCTGGCCAGGGTCAAAGCGAGCCACTTATGAAACCGACCCTGTTGCGCGTCGCCCGCAAGATAGTTTTTGGAATAACGCGATACGACCACGCCCACAAAGGACACCAGCAGCAGCATCATGATCGTCAGCGCGTTCAGATAAATCGAGAGGGTCAGATGCCCCAGTTCCGCAGGGAGCGCAGCGGATGCCACGGTGAAAGTGTGCGTGGAGCCCTGCAGCGTGCCGAGCAATCCAGCAGTGATAGCCAGCACGAAGGCCAGCCAGGCCATGGCTTCATTCCACCGTGCAATCAATCGAGGCCGTGCGTTGGCCCACGCAGTCGGAACGCAGCCGACGACCAATAAGGCAAGGGGCACGCACAGGGCGAGCAGTGGACCGAGCGAATTCCATGAGGGCGACATGGCATATCTCCTAGAGGTTGTTCCGGCAGATCAGTGGTGCAGCGGAACTCAGTCTATGGAGTACCTGACAAAATTAATAATGAATAATTAGAATAAAAACCATAGACAAAAAGCTATACATAAAGGATCGGACATGATGCATGTCAGCTTGAGGCAGTTGCGCACCTTCGAGGCCGTCGCACGGCTGCGGAGCTTTTCGAGGGCCGCTGAAGAACTTCATGTGACACAACCCACGGTCTCGAAGCAGATTCGTTTGCTCAGCGATGAAATTGGTCTTGCCCTGCTGGAGCAAATCGGTAAGAAAGTCTTTCTCACCGAGGCCGGAGAGCACCTCTACGCCACCTGTGGCGACTGGCTGGAAACGTGGGGCCGGTTTGAGCAAACCATTGCCGACATGAAGGGGGTGAAAAAAGGTCGACTCCGAATCGCTTCGGTCACCACGACCAAATACTTCATGCCCCGCTTGCTCGGCCCCTTCTGCGCGCAATATCCCGGCATCGACATTGCGCTGGAAGTGATCAACCGAGATCGTCTGCTTGAGCGCCTTGCACGCAACCAAGACGACATTTACGTCATGGGCGTCCCGCCCGATGGGATGAACATCGAGTGCGAGCCTTTTCTCGAAAACTCGCTCGTCGTCTTGGCGCCCTCGTCACACCGGCTGACGACGTTGGGGCGCACCGTTCGTTTTGCCGAACTGGCGCAAGAGCACTTTCTCGTTCGAGAGCGGGGCTCTGGAACGCGTTTGACGATGGAGCGACTCTTCGAAGAGCATGGCGTGCGCCCGAACATTCGCATGGAGTTGGGGAGCAACGAGGCCATCAAACAAGCGGTGGCCGGCGGCCTGGGCCTTGCCATCCTCTCGGACAGTACGATCGGCGAGGATCATTTGAACCATCAGGTTTGCGTCCTCGACGTTGAAGGCTTTCCTATTCGACGCTCTTGGTACCTGGTCAGGTCGAAAGAAAAGCGGGTCTCCGTGGTGGCCGCGACTTTTCTCGAATTTCTGAAATCCCATGTCAACCTGCTGGGCCATCCGGCGAAAGAGGTTCAGCAAGCGGTCTGATCACGATTTACCCCTCCGTTTCGAGATCGGGGATGTGGTTGAACGCGATGCGCATGGGGGCTTCCTCCCGCCCCTGGTGGCCGCTGCCGCAATAGATGGTGTGGCGGCCGTAGCGCACGTTGAGGGCATCGACCGCGCTCCACAGCGCGGCCTGCTCCGCATCAGAGCCGGGCACATCGCCCTCAAACAAGCTGGCGCTGGTCTGCCCGGGCTGGCGCAGATCGTGCAGCAGCATGGCCACTTTCATCGGCGCCCAGCCCGCAGGCACCATGCCGGGCCACAACTCGCGCAGGGTGTGCAGCAGGGCGCGGGTGTCGGCCGTCGGCGCGAAGCGGGCGCCGCGCTCGGGACGCAGACGCTCGCCGTGCCGACGGGTGAGCTTGAGCATCACGGTCATAGCGCCGGCCAGCAGGTGCTCGCGGCGCAGGCGCATCGCGGCTTTTTGCGTGAGGCGATCGAGCACGGCCAGCGCGCCCTCGGCGCTGCGCATCTCCGGCGGCAGCACATGCGAATGGCCGAGCGAACGCCGCGGATTGGCGGCCTGCACACCCGACGCCAGCCCGTGCAGCCGGTCGTAAAACGCCTCGCCCGCCATGCCGCCCCACACCACGCGCAGTTGCTCGCGCCGCGCCCGCCAGAGCTGCTCCACGCTGTGGATGCCCTGCGCCTGCAGCCGCGCGAGCATACGCACATTGATGCCGGTGAGATCGGTGAGCTGCATGCGCAGCAGCGGGCCGGGCAGGTCGGTGGAGTCGAGCACCACCAGACCGTCGGGCTTTTGCAGATTGGACGCCTGCTTGGCGAGAAACACATTGGGGGCGATGCCCACCGAGACGCGCAGGCACTCGCCCAGCGCCTCGCGCAGCGCGGCCTTGAGGCGCAGCGCCAGTTGCGTGGCGCGCTCGCGGCTGGTCCAGCCCATCGGCAGGCTGCAGGCCATTTCGTCGATGGACAGCACTTGCTCCACCGGCGCGATGGTGTCCACCACCGCCACAGCGCGGTGGTGAATCTGCACATACTCGGCATGCCGCGCCACCACGAACACGATGCCCGGACACAACCGGCGCGCCTCGGCCACCTGCGTGCCGGTCTTCACACCAAACGCCTTGGCCTCGTAGCTGGCAGCGATGCAGCAGGTCGTGTCGGCCAGCATCGGCACCACACCCACCGGCCGCCCGCGCAACTCAGGGCAAAGCTGCTGCTCCACCGAGGCGAAGTAGGAATTGAAATCGACCAGCAGGCAACGCAGTGTCATGGCAGCCCGCGCCGCTTGCACAGCGCGCCGGAATACTGTTTTTACGCACAGTATTTCATGCTGTCATGACGCTGGCAAGTGGCCCGCTGCAAGTGGCGCTGCCGCGCGGGGGTTTTACGCCTGCCAGCGCTGCGCCGGATGCGCGGCCGGAGCCGCCGGGTGCTGCTGTGGCGGTTGCGCTTGCGGGGTTTGCAGCGGCGTCAACAGCACCATCGTGGGCAGCACCGGCGGCATCAACCACGGCGACTGCGGCAACAGCACACGCAGGGTGGACATCGGCCCGAACACCGCGTTCATCTGCGCATTCATCTGCGCGTCCACCCGCTCGATCAGCCGCTGCATCGGCGCAAACTGCGTGTGCATCTGCCGCAGCGCCCAGGCGGGGGCGGCCGCGCCCGAGCTTTGCTCGATCACCACCCGCGCATGGCCCTGCGGGCTTTGCCAAGTCCAGGTCTTGACCTGCACCGGGCCTGCGGCCGTGTGCATGACCTCCACCGTCTGGTGCATGGGCATGTCATGCCCGTCGTAACGCACCGCAAGCGGCTGCGCCGCCAAGGCCAGCGCGGGCAGGGTCATCGCCAGCGCTGCAACCAGGATTTTGGATTGAATCTTCATAATCGAACTCCTTTCTCAAACTGAACCCAACGCCGCAGCGCGTGGATATCGCCGCGGCGATTTTTTCGTTCTTTTCCAATGACCGGAGTTCCTGAAGCGAAGCTGAAGGTCGCCCGCACAGGCCGCCGCTCAAAGCGCCTGCACGGCCTCAAACCGCCGGGGATGGATCGGCCTACGCCCGCAGGCCCACCAGCCGCTTCCACTGTCCGCTCGCCAGCGCGGTGCCCGCCAGGATGATCGCGCAGCCCGCCAGCATGGCGCCGGTGACGGCTTCCTGCAGAAACAGCGCGCCCCAGAGCATGCCGAAAGCCGGAATGAGAAAAGTGACCGAGGCAGCGTAGGCCGCGCCGACCTGCGCCACGAGGCGGAAATACAGCACATAAGCCAGCCCGGTGCACAGCACGCCCAGCGCCACCACGGCGGCCCAGATGTCGCCCTGCACCGCGTGCGCAGGCCAGGTGAATGCAGCGGGCAGAGCGAGCAGCACCGTGGCTGTGAGCTGGCTGCCGAACGCGGTGAGCGTCGGATCGACCCCGGCCAGATGGCGGCGGGTGTAATGCACGGCAAAGCCATAGGACACAGGCGCCAGCAGCGCCGCAGCCACCGCCCAAGGCGCGGCGCCTTGCGACAACCCCGGCTGATCGCCCACCAGCACGACCACGCCGAGCAGGCCGATGCCCAGCCCGACGATCTGCGCCCGGCCGATCGGCGCGCCGAACAGCGTCGCCCCCAGCACCGCCGCCCACAGCGGGGTGGTGGCATTCAGAATGGCCTCGAAGCCCGCGCCCAGGTGCAGCGCGCCCACGGCGAACAAGGTGAACGGCAACGCGGAGTTGGTCACCCCGACGACCAGCAGCGGCCAGAGTTTGTGGCGAAACTGGGCGCGCGCCGCGGCGGTTCGCAGCACCGGCAGCAGCACCAGCGAGGCAATGCCCACGCGCAGCGCGATGAGCGGCAGCGGCCCGAACTCGGGCACGGCGATGCGCAGAAAGAGAAAAGAAGCGCCCCAGATGGCGGCGAGCAAAAACAGTTCGATGAAAGGCATGGGCGTGATCCGGATGATGCGCAGCGCTGGCCGTAGCGCTCAGGCCGCGCGCGGGCGACGGGGCGTAGGGGTTTGCGTGGGGGATTGCGTTGAAATCGGGGCCACGCGTTCGAGATCGAGCAGCGCCTGCTTGCGCGGCAGGCCGGCAGCGTAGCCGGTCAAGCGGCCGTCATGGCCGATGATGCGGTGGCAGGGCACGATGATGAGCAGCGGGTTGCGCCCCACCGCCGCACCCACGGCGCGGGCATGGCTGGCGGGCAGGCCCAGCCGCTGCGCGAGCAGCGCATAGCTGATCGTCTGTCCGTAGGGCGCGGTCTGCAGCGCCCGCCAGACCGCCTGCTGGAACGGCGTGCCCTGGGGCCGCAAGGGCAGATCGAAGGTGATGGCGTCGCCGCTGAAATAGGCTTGAAGTTGCGCGCGGGCGCGCTGCAGCAAAGGTGTGTCGGCGGCGGTTGGAAGCTTTGCGTCGTCGAGAAAACTCAGGGCAGTGAGCCCGTCTTCCGCGGCGGTGAGTTGCAACGCGCCCAGAGGGCTGTCCATGACCAAGACGGCTTTCACGATGTTTCTCCTTCAGTCGCGCGGCGCCACAGATGCACCGCGGCATAGCCCCGCCACGGCGCCCAGCGCGCGGCATGGGCCAGCATGTCGGCCGGACGGGCCAGGCCGAGTTGTTTGCGCAACACCAAATCGCCGGCGGGAAAGGCATTCGGCCAGCCCAGACCGCGCAGCGCAATCACCTGCGCCGTCCAGTCGCCGATGCCGGGCAGGGCCTGCAGCGCCGCAAGCGTGGGCTCGACCGGGGCGAGCGGCTGCAGCGCCACGCGTCCCTCGGCCACGGCCAGCGCCAGCGCGTGCAGGCTGAGGGCGCGGGCGCCGGTCAGACCGCAGGCGCGCAGCGCCTCGGGGGTGCAGGCGGCGAGCGTGGGCGCGTCGGGCAAGGTGCGGCACAGACCGTCGGGCGCATCGGGCACGGAGGTGCCGTGACGCTGCGCCAAGCGGCCAAGAATGACGCGCGCCTGTGGCAGGCCGATCTGCTGGCCGACCACGGCGCGCATGGCGATCTCGAACCCGTCGAAGGCGCCGGGAATGCGCAGGCCGGGCGCCTCGGCGGCGAATTCGGGCAGATGGGCGTCGATCAGATCGGGGCGGGCATCGAGGTCGAACAAGCGCCGCACACCGCCCACGATGCGGCCGATGTGCCGCGCCAGCCGCGGCGGCAGGGTGAGGCGCAGGCTGTGGCGCTCAGGGTCATGGGTCACCGCGATCCAGCCGGTGACCGGCGGCGCACCCGGCTCGGCGGCGAACGCCACCGCGCGGCTGTAGCGATCGGCGGTGACGCGCTCCACACCGTCCACCGCGCGACGCGCGAGAAAATCGACCATCTGCCTCCAGGCGTAGGGGGGCCGGTAGGCGAGCGACACGGTGAGCCGGTCTTCCTGCCCGCAGGCCCCGCCCGAGCGCCGCAAGCTCAGCGGCGTCAACCCATAGCGGGTGCGAAACAGATGGTTGAACCGCCGCACGCTGCCAAAGCCCGCCGCGTCGGCCACCGCCGCCATCGGCAGCGTTGTGTCCGTGAGCAGACCCTTGGCCAGCAGCAGCCGCCGCGTCTGCGCATACGCCACGGGCGAGACGCCGAATTCCGCCTCGAAGATGCGCCGCAAATGCCGCGGCGTGACGCCCACGCGCCGGGCCACGGCGCTCAATCCGGCGGGATCGGTCAGCCCCTGGTCGATCAGCGCGGCAGCAGCGCGGGCAAGCTGGCCCGAGAGGTCGAGCACGCCGAGCCCCGGCGCCAGTTCGGGACGGCAACGCAGACAAGGCCGATAGCCCGCCTGCTCGGCCGCCGCCGCGCTGGGATAGAAGCTGCAGTTGCGTTTGAGCGGCGTGCGCACCGCACACACCGGCCGACAATACACCCCGGTGGACGACACGCCGACGTAAAACCAGCCGTCGAAGCGGCGGTCGCGGGTGAGCAGCGCGCTGTAGCAGGTGTCGGGATCGAGTTGCATGCCCTCACTCTAGTCGCGCAGCGCAACGAAGTCTGGCCGAAAACGGACATCAGTCTGCCTCGCCGTTGTACGCCGCGCCCTGACTTTTGCGCAACACAGCTTTGCCTTCGACAAATCGCAAAAAGCCGGGTTACTCCTGCCCCGCTGCAGCGCAGCAAACGGGATAATCTGCCAGTAAAACCAATATATTTTCCCGGAAGACTCGCTATGAATGCCCCCCTCCAACCTGACTTGGCCGCGCGCGCGGCGCGGCAGGCCGAAGTGGTCGCCGCGCTTGGTGCGGTGGCGCCGCCGCACATCCTGCTCTGGCAGCCGGAGGAGGTCACGCCCTACGAGTGCGACGGCCTTTCGGCCTATCGGCGCAAACCGCTGGTCGTCGTGCTGCCGGAAACCGAGGCACAGGTGGCGGCGGTGCTCAAGGCCTGCCACAAGCTGAACGTGCCGGTGGTGGCGCGCGGCGCGGGCACGGGACTGTCGGGGGGGGCGCTACCCAATGAAGACGGGGTGCTGCTGGCGCTGGCGCGGTTCAACCGCATCAAGCGCATCGACCCCATAGCCCGCACCGCCACGGTGGAATGCGGGGTGCGCAACCTGGCGATTTCGGAGGCTGCAGCGCCGCACGGCCTGTTCTACGCGCCCGACCCGAGCAGCCAGATCGCCTGCACCATCGGCGGCAACATCGCCGAAAACTCGGGCGGCGTACATTGCCTCAAATACGGCCTCACCGTGCACAACGTGCTGCAGGTGCGCGGTTATACGGTGGAAGGCGAGCCGCTGACCCTCGGCGGGCTGGCCTGCGACTGTCCCGGCCCCGATCTGCTGGCCGCCGTGATCGGCAGCGAAGGCATGCTCATGGTCGTCACCGAAGTGACGGTGAAGCTGCTGCCCAAACCCGTTCTGGCGCGCTGCATCATGGCCAGCTTCGACGACCTGCGCAAGGCGGGCGACGCGGTGGCGGCCATCATCGCCGCGGGCATCATTCCGGCCGGGCTGGAAATGATGGATCAGCCCATGACGGTGGCCGCAGAGGCCTTCGTGCACGCGGGCTACGACCTGGAAGCCAAGGCCATTTTGCTGTGCGAGAGCGACGGCACGCCAGAAGAGGTCGAAGAAGAAATCGGCCGCATGACCGAAGTGCTGTCGCGTTGCGGCGCAACCAAGCTCAAGTGCAGCGAAAGCGAGGCCGAGCGTCTGCGCTTCTGGAGCGGGCGCAAAAACGCCTTTCCCGCCACCGGCCGCATCTCGCCCGACTATTACTGCATGGACGGCACCATTCCGCGCAAGCGCGTGGCCGACATGCTCGAAGCCATTCAGGGCATGGAGAGCAAGTACGGGCTGCGCTGCGTCAACGTGTTCCATGCGGGCGACGGCAATCTGCACCCGCTCATCCTGTTCGATGCCAACCAGCCCGGCGAGCTGCACCGCGCCGAAGAATTTGGCGCCGAGATTCTGGAGACCAGCGTGGCCATGGGCGGCACGGTCACTGGCGAGCACGGCGTGGGTTTCGAGAAGATCAACGCCATGTGCGTGCAGTTCAGCCCTGAAGAGCGCGAGCAGTTTTTCGCCTTCCGCCGCGCCTTCGATCCCGGCGAAACGCTCAATCCCGGCAAGCAGATTCCCACCCACGCCCGCTGCGCCGAGTACGGCAAGATGCATGTGCGCGGCGGCCTGCTGCCGTTTCCCAACCTTCCCCGGTTTTAACCGCGTCGCATTCCGATCTTGGCTGCGACCCCGCGCCGCAGCGTCCCGTACATGCAAGCAGACGATCTGATTCCTCTTTGGCAAGACCTGGTGCGAGAAGCCGCCTCGCGCGGCGAACGCATTCGCATTCACGGCGGCGGCAGCAAAGCGCCGTGGTGGGCCGCCGCGCAGCACAGCGGGGTGGATGCCGCCGAACACACGCTCGACGCCACGCAGCTGTCGGGCATCACCCATTTCGAGCCGACCGAGCTGGTCATCACCGCACGCGCGGGCACGCCGCTGGCCGAGATTGAAGCGGCGCTGGCCGAGCATCACCAGTTCCTGCCCTTCGAGCCGCCGCACTTCGCCCGCATCGGCCGCGCCACGCTGGGCGGCATGGTGGCCAGCGCCCTGAGCGGCCCGGCGCGCATCAGCGTCGGCGGGGTGCGCGACTATGTGCTCGGCGCCACGCTGCTCAGCGGCAAGGGCGAGGTACTGCGCTTCGGCGGCGAGGTGATGAAAAACGTCGCCGGGTTCGATGTCTCTCGCCTGCTGTGCGGCTCGCTCGGCTCGCTCGGGGTCATTCTCGACGTGTCGCTCAAAATCATGCCCGTGGCCCCGGCGCAAACCACCCTGCGCTTCTCCATGACGCAGGACGAAGCCATCACACGCTGTAACACCTGGGCCGCGCAACCCCTGCCGCTCAACGCCAGCGCCTGGCTGCCCGACCGCAGCGCGGGCACCGGCAAAGGCGTGCTCACCCTGCGACTGCGCGGCGCGCAGGCGGCCGTGCAGGCCGCGCAGACCCGTCTGGGCGGCGAACGCATGGCCGAGACCGAAGCCGCCGCTTTCTGGACCGGGCTGCGCGAGCAGACCCTGCCCTGGTTCGCCCCCACCTGGCCGGGCGATTCGCAGGCCGCGTTGTGGCGACTGTCGCTGCCCTCCACCGCACCCGCGCTCGATCTTTCCGGCACGCAGTTGGTGGAATGGTTCGGCGGCCTGCGCTGGCTTATCAGCGCCGCGCCGGCGTCCATCATTCATGAAGCGGCCCGGCAGACCGGTGGCCATGCCACGCGCTTTCGCGGCGGCGACGCCAGTGCGCCCGTGTTCGACACCGCGCAGGCCACGCTGCTGCGCATTCAGCGCAACGTCAAGGCCGCCTTCGATCCGCACGGCGTGTTCCCCACTCTTTTCTGATCCCGATGGAAACCCATCTCAGCCCCGAATTCGCCAGCACGCCCGAAGGCCAGCAGGCCGAAGCCATTCTGCGCAACTGCGTGCACTGCGGTTTTTGCACCGCCACCTGCCCCACCTATCAACTGCTGGGCGATGAGCTCGACGGCCCGCGCGGCCGCATCTACCAGATCAAACAGGTGCTCGAAGGCGAGGCGCCCACCCGCACCACCCAGCTGCACCTCGACCGCTGCCTGACCTGCCGCAACTGCGAGACCACCTGCCCGTCCGGGGTGGAATACGGCCGTCTGGTGGACATCGGCCGCGCCGTGGTCGATGCCAAGGTGGAACGTCCCGCCGGAGAAAAACTCGCCCGCTGGGCGCTGCGCGAAGGCATGACCTCCAGCCTGTTCGCCCCGGCCATCAAGCTCGGCCAGGCGCTGCGCCCGCTGGTGCCCGCCGCGCTGCGCGACAAGGTGCCCCCCCGGCAGCGCGCAGGCAAACGCCCACAGCGCGACCACGCCCGCAAAGTGCTGATGCTGGGCGGCTGCGTGCAGCCCACGCTCATGCCCAATATCGGCGCGGCCACCGCCCGTGTGCTCGATGCCGTTGGCGTGCAGCCGCTGCTGGCCGACGGCGCCGGTTGCTGCGGCGCCATTCGCCAACATCTCTCCGACCACGGCGGCGCGCTGGCCGACATGAAACGCAATGTCGATGCCTGGTGGCCGCTGGTGGAAAGCGGCGCGGTCGAAGCCATCGTCATGGACGCCTCGGGCTGCGGCGCCATGGTCAAGGAATATGGCCACCATCTGCTGCACGACCCCGCCTATGCCGAACGCGCCCAGCGCATCAGCGCGCTGTGCCAGGACATCAGCGAGTACCTGCCGCAGTTCGCCGCATCACTCAAAACCTTGCTGAAAAACAAGCCGGTCGACCATCTCGCCTACCACCCACCCTGCACCTTGCAGCATGCGCAGCAGGTGCGCGGCGGGGCCGAGGCCCTGCTGCGCGAGCTGGGCTTCGAGGTCAAGCTGCCGCTGGAAAGCCATCTGTGCTGCGGCTCGGCAGGCACCTACTCGGTGCTGCAGCCCGAGCTGTCGAAAGAGCTGCGCAACCGCAAGCTGCAGCATCTGGCCGAAACCGCGCCGCAGCGCATTGTCAGCAGCAATATCGGCTGCATCCAGCATCTGCAGTCCGGCACCACCATTCTGGTGCAGCACTGGGTGGAACTGCTCGACGAAGCGCTGCACGGCAAACCCTGAACGCTGTTGGATTTCCGCCTCTGAGCGCAGCGGATGCGGTTGTCAGCCTCGGCCGGGTTGTGGACAATGCAAAAAATTTACAAAAACCGGGGTCGGGGGCCCTGCTCGCTTCATGCGCGGATGCTGGCTTGTTCCGCGACCCGGTCGTCCCCTCCCCTGATGTCCCTTACGCTCGCAGCGCAGGCCGGTTGGCTGAACTGCAGAATCCTTGCCGACGCATTTTTTCCGAGACCACGATGAAATTTTTTGCCACCCTGTTTGCTGGCCTGAGTCTGATGGCGGCCACGTCCGCATTTGCGGCCACGCCGGGCGTGACTGACACGCAAATCGTCATCGGCCAGTCGGCCCCGCTCACCGGACCGGCGGCGCAGCTCGGCATCCGCCTGCGCATGGGCATCGAGGCGTATTTCAAGCAGGTCAATGCCGACGGCGGCGTAGCCGGGCGCAGCCTCAAGCTGGTCAGCCTCGATGACGGCTACGAACCGGCCCGCGCCGTGGCCAATACCAAGACCTTCATCAACGGCGGTGATGTGTTCGCCCTGCTGGGCTATGTCGGCACGCCCACCACCTTGGCGGCCAAACCCCTGATCGATCAGGCCGGGATTCCCCTCATCGGCCCGTTCACCGGCGCGATGGGGCTGCGCTCCCCCGTCGATCCCTACATTTTCAACATCCGCGCTAGCTACAACGACGAAACCCGCAAGATCGTCGATCAGTTCCTGTTCCTCGGCCTGAAAAAAATCGCCGTGTTCTACCAGGACGACGCCTACGGCATGGCCGGACTGACGGGCGTGCAAAAAGCCCTGGCCGCGCACAATCTCAAGCCCGTGGCCACCGGCACGGTCAAACGCAATACGGTGGATGTGGCCGGGGCGCTGGCCTCCATCCTGCCTTCCAAGCCCGACCTCATCGTGGAAGTCGGCACCTACACCGAAGTAGCGGCATTCAATCAGCAGGCCATTGCCAAGGGCTACGGCGGCCAGTTCGCCAATGTGAGCTTCGTCGGCTCTGAAGCGCTGGCCAAAGCGCTCGGCCCCGAGGGCAACGGCGTGATCATCACCCAGGTCGTGCCCTTCCCCTTCTCTACCGTCACCCCGCTGGTGCGCGAGTACCAGGCCGCGATGAACAGCGCCGGGCATAAGGGCGATTACGACTTCACCAGCCTGGAAGGCTATATCGACGCCAAGGTGCTGGTGCAGGCCCTGCGCAAAGCCGGCAAGACGCTCACCCGCGCCAGCCTGATGGACGCCCTCAACAGCATGGGCAACGAGAACCTCGGCGGCTTCACCGTGCACTTCTCGCCCGACAACCACTCCGGCTCCGACTACGTGGACACCACCAGCATCACGGCCAGCGGCGGCTTCCGCCACTGACCTCCAGCACCGTATCGGCCTCGGCCTGCTTTCGCGCAGGCCAGGCGGCCAACAAGATCGCCAGCAGAATCAGGCAGCCGCCCCACAGCGCCTGCGCGCTTAAGCGCTCCACGCCGAGCAACACGGCGCTGCCGCTGGCGAACACGATTTCCACCGTCATCACCACTGCCGTCAGCGCAGACGGCAGCCGCTCTGCGCCATACTGCAGCCCCAGATTCGCCGCCAGAAAAGCCAGCGCCATCAACACCACGCCCATCAGCCACCCCGGCGCCGGTGCAGGCATGGGCGCAACGGCGCCGCTGGCGGTCAGCAGGGCCGCGACGCCGCCCGCCACGATCACCCCGCCGGCGAACATCGCCAGGCCGCGCGCCTCGGGCGGCGTGTGCGCATACTTGCGCAGCAGCACATTGTTGAGCGCGAAAAACATGCCGCCGATCACACCCAGCCAGTCTGCCGGATGTTGCGGCAGCGGCAGACCGCCCCCTTGCGGCCACAACACCACCATCGCCCCGGCCAGGGCCAGCATCAGGCGCAGGCCGACCAGCCTTGTGAGTTTTTCGTTCAGTAGCCAGCGCGCCAGCAGTGTGGCCCAGACCGGCATGAGATAGAACAGCAGCACCACCCGCACCACGTCGCCCTCGGTCACACCCCAGTTGAACGCCGCGTTCGTCGCTCCCGAGGCGATGAGAATGCCCCACAGCGGCGGATGCCGCCAAAGCGCCCGCAGCGCCGACGGCCGCGCCGCCACGATGATGAGCGTGCTCACCGCGTACATCGCCGCGGTGGCCCACAGCGGATTGAGGCCCAGACCATTGAAATGGCGGAACGGCCACCACGACACGCCCCAGACGAAGGCATTGAGCATCAGACCGCCGATGGCGGCCAAGGTGATTGCAGAGGGGGTCGGCATAGAAAAAACGTCAGGCCGCAGGGTGCGGATCAAAGCTGCGCAAGATAGCGGGTTTGCACGCGGGCGTCGCCGAGTCTCACTTTGGCTGGGCGTTTTCGAGAAAAAATTCACGCCCGTGGCGCGGCGCGGCATCGTAAAGTCGCGTTTTACTGGGCGCTGGCGAAAGACTGCCGCCCGATCTCCATTGCATCCTTCATCATGCCCGACCAGAACGCGTCCCTCGGACTGCTCGAATTGCCCAGCGAAATCCTGCGGGGGCTGGCGGCCGGGCGCCCGGTAACCGAGCTGGCGGCGCTGCTGTGCCGCATGGCCGAGCAGGCGGTGCCGGGACGTCTCGCCAGCCTCCTGCGGCTGGGGCCGGACGGCGATCTGCACCCGCTGGCGCTGCCCAGCGGCCCGCCTGAATTGTTGAGCGCCTTCGACGGACTCACGCCCGGGCCGCATGCCGGTTCCTGCGGCAATGCGGTGCTGCACAACGCACCCACCTTCATTGCAGACATCCCCACGGATGATCGCTGGGACGACCTGCGCGCCGCAGCCGAGCAATGCAACCTGCGCTCCTGCTGGTCGTGGCCGGTGCGCGACGGCGCCCAGGTGATCGGCAGTTTTGCCCTGACCAGCACCGTACCCGGCCTGCCCGATGCGGCGCAAACCCAGCTGCTCGAATTCGTCGCCTCCATGGCCGGCGCGCTGCTGCGCATGGACGCGCTGCAGCGCGAGCGCGAGACCGAGGCGCGGCTGCGCCAGGCCATGCTCGACAACGCGCTGGTGGGCATCGCGCTGGTGGGAGAGCGCGTCATCCGCAGTGGCAATGCGCGCATGGTCGAGATGTTCGGCTACCCCGATCTGCAGTCTGTGCAGGGGGTGCAGGCACGCGAAATCTATGCCGACGACGCCGAGTTCGAGGCTATCGGCGCCGATATCTACGCGGCCATGGCGCGCGGCGAGTCGGTCACGCGCGAGGTGCACATGCGGCGGCGCGACGGCAGCCTGTTCTGGTGCGAACTCACCGGCCAGGCCGTCACGGGCCAGCCGGGAGTCGATTCGGTCTGGGTCGGGCAAGACATCAGCGAACGCCGCGCCGCGCAGGAACGCCTGCGCTGGCAGGCGCGGCACGACGCCCTCACCAGCCTGCCCAACCGCTACGCCCTCGACGAATGGCTGCCGCAGCGGCTGCAAGCTGCGCAGGCGCAAGGCGCCACCGTGGCGCTGGGTCTGCTCGACCTGGACGACTTCAAGGCGATCAACGACGACTGGGGCCACGCCGTCGGCGACGAGGTGCTGGTGCAGGTCGCCCGCCAGCTCGGCGCCCGGCTCGAACCCGACGACCTGCTCGCGCGCATCGGCGGCGATGAGTTCGTGCTCGTGCTCCACAGCGCAGGCGGGGCTCAGGCCATCGCCCGCCGCATCGAGGCGCTGGGCGCCTTGCTGCCGCTGAGTGTGCCGCTGCCCGGCGGTAAAACCCACCCCCTGCGGCTCAGCATGGGTCTGGCGCTGTTCCCGCAGGACGGCACTGATCCCGACACCCTGCTGCGCCACGCCGACGTCGCGCTGCACACCGTCAAGCTGCACAAGCACACGCGTCGCCATTGGTGGCTGCACTGGGGGCAGGAGATCGAAGCCGACTTTCTCGGCGACGGCCCCGAGCACTGGGTGCCGCAGCCCTATGGAGCGCAAGCGCAGGAGCTGTTGCGCATCGCCGCCCCGTCTTTCGTCGCCGCGGCAACGGAATTCATCGCACAGTTTTACAGCCTGCTCGAACACGACGCCGAATCGCGCCAACTCCTCAGCCACCTCACCCCAGAGGAATTCGATCATCTCAAGGCGCGGCAGGCCGATCATTTCCGGCTGCTGCTCAGCCCGGATCTGCTGGAAGACACGCATGTGCGCGAAGCCACGCGCGTCGGCCAGATCCACGCCCTGGTGGGCGTGCCCACGCGGCTGCTGGTGCAGTCTGCGGGGCTTTATCTGCAGGCGCTGATCGATCGCAGTCAGGGCTTGAGCGCCCGTCCGCGCGACCGTCGGCGCATCGTCCAGTTGTTCACCGCGCGGCTGCAAACCGAGCTGCAGACCGAGGTGGAAGCGGCGCAGACGATCCGCGAGCAGTTCCAGCAAAGCGTCATCGCGCTGGAACACGCGCTGCAGGACGGCACCGCGTGGAGCGAATTCATGCAAATGGCGCTCGACCGCCTGGCCGCCCTGCCCGGGGTCAAAGCGGCCGCTTTGGGCGCGCCCGATGCCAACGGCGAGTTCGTCGTCGAGCTGTCTTCCGGGCTCGAAACCTACGCCCGCGCCATGAAGAAGCACTACGGCGGCATCAAAGTGCCCAAGCTGCAAGGTGCGCACGCCGAGAGCCTCGGCCCCACGGCCACGGCCTGGCAGACCGAAAAAATCAGCACCCTGGCGAGCTACGCGCACGACACCCCCGGCGCCCCCTGGCGCGAGGCGGCGGGCGACGCCGGCATTCGCAGCGCCGCCTCGGTTCCACTGACCGACCGCAATGGCCGCGTGGTCGTCATCCTCAGCCTGTACGGCGGCTACCCGGCCATGTTCGAGCGCGGCGCGGCGCGCAGCTTTCTCGACAACCTCGGGCAGACGCTCAGCCGCGCCTGGCAGCGCCTGCACGCTCACGGCCGCCAGCAGCCCGTGCCCGTGGTGCTGCGCCAGCGCTGGCGCAGCAGTCTGTTCGATCATGGGCTGGAGATGCATCTGCAACCCTTGGTCGATCTGCAGACCGGCAAGCCTTACGGCGTCGAAGCCCTCGCCCGCCTGCGCATGGACGACGGCAGCCTCGTCATGCCGGGGCAGTTTCTGCCGTGGTTCGGCCAGGCCGAACTCTCTCGCCTGTTTCGCGGCGGGCTGGCGCAGGCGCTGGCGCACATCGCCCGCTGGGATGCCGAGGGTCTGCGCCTGAGCCTGGGGCTGAACCTGCCGCTGGACGTGCTGCTGCAGCAAGACTGTCGCCGCCGCGTCGAATCGGCGCTGCGCGAGGCCGGTGTCGCGCCCGACCGCTTGTCGCTCGAAATGCTGGAAAACGCCGAATTCGACAATCCGCAGCGCCGCGACGATGCGGTGCGCGACCTCGCCGCCACCGGCGTGCGGCTGGTGATGGACGATCTGGGCAGTGGCTACTCCAGCCTGCTGCGCCTGCGCACCCTGCCGTTTCATACTGTCAAAATCGATCAGGGCCTGGTGCGCGAAGCCGGACGCGACCCCGAGCAGGCCATCGGCTTCATCGGCGCGCTGGTGCAGCTGGCGCAAAGCCTGGGCCTGTGGGTGGTCGTCGAAGGGCTGGAAACGCCCGACCTGGTCGAGGCCGCCACCCTGCTGGGCGCCGATGCCGGCCAAGGCTACGCGCTGGCGCGGCCCATGCCCGCTGCCGATGTGGCCGACTGGGTACGCAACTTCCGCTGCCCGGTCGATCCGCGCCAGCCCGCCACGCCGCTGGGCCGTCTGGCGCAAGACTGGATGGCGCAGCACGGCCGCCTGCTTGCCGACGCCTCGGCCCGCCGCCTGCTGCACGCCGCGCGGCGCAAAGCGCTGAACACCGGCGCCTGACGTACCGGGATTGCGCCCACTCGCCGTTACTTGCGCAGCGCGGCGATGCCCTGCTGCAACGTCGCCGTCGACAACTCGCCAATGTGCACCCTCTGCACCGTGCCATCGGCGCGGATGAACAAGGTGGTGGGCAGCCCGGGAGACTGATAGAGCGAAAGCAGCCGGTTGCCCGGATCGAGCAGCACCCCCGGATCGGTGAGCCTCTCGCGCTGCAAATACGCCGCCACGCGCGGCGCCGCCTCGCCTTCGTTGACCAGCACGATGCGCGCCCCGGTCTGCTGCTGCGCGGCCTGGATCAGCAGCGGCAATTCGCGGCGGCAAGGCGGGCACCAGGTGGCCCAGAGATTGACCACCAGCGGCTGGCCACGCAGGCTGGCCAGCGCCACCGGGCGACCCTGCAGCGTTTGCAGGGTGAGATCAGGCAGCGGCGGGCGCGCCGGTTGCAACAGGGTGAGCGCTCCCATGCCCGCCAGCACAACGGTGGCTCCGGCGCTGGCGCTCAGCGGCAGGCTCATTCGCAAGGCCGGGCGCCGCCAGGCCCAGAACGCCACACCGGCTGCCGCCGCGGCCCAGCCCGCCCAGGGATCGAAGCCGCGATCGCGGATGTCGATCATCGCCAGCACGCTGGAATAGTCTGCGCTGTGCCGCGCCACGAACACGGCGCGCGCCACGACCAGCGCCCCAATCAGCAGCGGCAGCAGCGCGGGCTCGGCATTGCCGCGCCCCGCCTTCTGCGCCACGCCCGCCACCCACACCGCCACGGCATAACCGAGCACCAGCAACAGCGGCGCCCAGGGCAAGACGATGGGGCCAAGGCGCAAGGCGTCCATGCTCAACCCTGCCGACCGAGGCCGGGCACGAACATCGACGGCCAAGCGTTCCGCATCGTTACGCCGCCTTGCCCACCCAGACTTGCTTGGGCAGGGCGTAGGCGAAACCGGCCTGCGTCAGCGTTTCGCGGATGGTGCGGTTGGTGTCGAAATACACCTGCCAATAGTGGGCGTTGTTGCAGAAAGGAAAAACCGTGAGCACCGGCCCGACGCTGTTGAACTCCAGAATTTCAATCACCGGTGCCGGATCGGCCAGCACGTTCGGGATGGCCTGCACCTGTTTGCGCAGCAGCTCCATGGCGACGACATGATCGGCGTCGCTGGAAAGCTGGCATTTGAGTTCGACGCGGCGGTAGTCGTTGGTCGAATAGTTTTCGATGTTGTTGCCCAGAATCTTGCCATTGCCGACAAAGGTGAGCACGTTGTCGAGTGTGACGATGGAGGTGACGAACAGCCCGACCTCCTTCACCGTGCCGGTCACATCACCCGCCTTGACGAAATCGCCCACCTTGAAGGGCTTGAGCACCAGCAGAAAGGCGCCCGCCGCGAAGTTGCCCAGCAGGCCGCTCCACGCCGCGCCGATAGCGACGCCAGCGCCTGCCACCAAGGCCGCGAAGGTGGTGGTCTGCACCCCGAAATAGCCCAGAATGGCCACGACCAGCACGATGTTCAGCGCGATGTTCATGAAGCTGAGCATGTAGCGCGTGAGCATGGGGTCGAAATGCTGCCTGTCCAGCACGCCACGCAGCAGTTTGTCGGCAATGCGGATGAGCCATCGCCCCAGAATCCACAGCGCGATGGCCGCGAGAATTTTCATTCCCGCCTCGGTGGCGTATTGCAAAAGGAGGTTGCTGTAGTGCTGCACGTCATTCATGGTGGCGCTCCTGGAAAGGACATCGGGGATTAGACCGATTTTGCGACGGTTTGAAGACAGGGCGAAGCGGCAGAATGTTAAGAATGATGCTCGTCGTGACGCGGCTCGCCGATCAGCTGCGTCCAGTCGCGCTCCCGCTGGTTGCGCCGGTACCAGAGGATGACCAGAAACATGCTGACGCAGACAAAGGTGCCGAACAGCGCAATCACCCACGGCACCGGCAGGTTCAGGCGGATGAGCAGGGCGTAGAACAACAGCATGAGCAGCACGCTGACGTTCTCGTTGAAGTTCTGCACCGCGATCGAATGCCCCGCCGACAGCAGCACATAGCCCCGGTGCTGCAGCAGCGCGTTCATCGGCACCACAAAATACCCGGCCAGTGCGCCGATGAACACCATGAAGCCGTAGGCGAACAGCATGTAAAGCGGCAGTTGCACCACCCAGAAATGCAGCTGCACGTCGGGCAGCAGCTCGCGGTTGAAAAACGCCAGCGCCACGGTGGTCAGCCCCATGCCCACGCCCAGCGGCAGCACGCTCAGGCTCTTTTTCAGCGGCACGCGCACGGCAGCGCTAATAGCCCCAGCGGCCACGCCCAGCGCAACGGCCGCCTGCATCACAGACGCCATGGTGAGATCCAGCCCCAGTGCGTGTTCCGCCCACTTCAGCACGATGAACTGCAACGTCGCCCCCGCGCCCCAGAACAGGGTGGTGACCGCCAGCGAAATCTGCCCCAGCTTGTCGGTCCACAGCACCTTGGTGCAATGCGCAAAATCCACCAGCAGCGCCACCAGCCGGGTTTTCTGTTTTTCGTAACGCGCCCCGGTATCGGGAATGCGCAAATTGCATAAGGCCGCCAGCAGATACACCAGGGTGATGACCAGAATGGCCGCCTCGGGCGTGGTGTTGATACCAACCGCAGCCAGCCCGGGCAGCCCCAGCAAAAAACCCGACGCCGCCTGACTCACCAAAAACCCGCCCAGCACCGTGCCCAGAATGATGGAGCTGACCGTGGTGCCCTCGATCCAACCATTGGCCGCGACCAGTTGCTGCGGCGGCAGCAACTCGGTGAGGATGCCGTATTTGGCCGGCGAATAGGCCGCCGCGCCCAGGCCCACCACGCCGTAAGCCAGCAGCGGATGCACCGAAATCAGCATGAGCACCAGCCCGGCCACTTTCACCAGATTGGTGATGAACATCACCTTCCATTTCAGAATGGCATCGGCAAACGCCCCCACGAAGGGGGCGAGCACCACATAGGAGATGGTGAAAAAGAACTTGAGCAGCGGCGTCATCCAGTCGGGTGACTGCATCTGCACCAGCAGGGCGATGGCGGCGATAAGCAGCGCGTTGTCGGCCAGCGAAGAAAAAAACTGCGCCGCCATGATCCAGTAAAAGCCTTTTTTCATCGCGTGGCTGCCCGCGATGCTGCGGCAGGCTGTGTCGTATCGTTGGGTGAGAACAAGATCAGGGATTGCGATGAATGAGGCGGGCTGGCGCGTGCGGCATGGCTGGCGGCTTGCGGGAACAGACCCGCAGGCTGCCGAGGTTTATAGCACAGGGCATTTCAGGGCATTTGCGACAATGCTGGCCTCAACCCTCTGCCCGAGCTGCCATGCCCCGCCCGATTTCCGCCGTGATCCACACGGCCGCGCTCTCCCACAACCTCCTGCGAGTCCGCCAGGCCACGCCCGCGAGCAAGGTCTGGGCCGTGGTCAAAGCCAATGCCTACGGTCACGGCATCGCCCGTGCGTATGGTGCACTGCGCACGGCCGACGGTTTCGCCCTGCTCGATCTGACCGAGGCCGAGAAGCTGCGTGCGCTGGGCTGGGTCGGCCCCATTCTGCTGCTCGAAGGCTGTTTCGCCCCGGAAGACCTCGCGCTTTGCGAACGCCTCAACCTCTGGCATGTGGTGCATTGCCGTGAACAGATCGACTGGCTGGCGGTGCACCGCGGCAACCGCACGCACCGCGTGTTCCTCAAAATGAACACCGGCATGAACCGCGTGGGCTTTTCGCCCGAGGCCTACGCCGCCGCCTGGGAGCGGCTGAACGCGCTGCCGCAGGTGGGCGAAATCACTCACATGACCCACTTCGCCTGCGCCGACGAAGCGGGCGGAATCGACGAAGCGCTGGCACGATTCGCCCGCGGCGTGGGGCATCTGCCGGGCGAACGCACCCTGGCCAATTCCGCCGCGGTGCTGGTGCACGGCGCCGACCCGCGCGTTGCGACCGACTGGGTGCGGCCCGGCATTGCGCTTTACGGCAGCTCGCCCACCGGGCTGGCGCTAGACGCGGCGCACTGGAAGCTGCGCCCCGCCATGAGTCTGCGCAGCGAGCTCATCGACATTCAGCACATCGCTGCGGGCGAGTGTGTGGGCTACGGCGCTCGCTTCACCGCGCCGCGCCCCATGCGCATCGGCGTGGTGGCCTGCGGCTATGCCGATGGCTACCCGCGCGTCGCCCCCAACGGCACGCCCATCGTGGTGGACGGCGTGCGCACGCAGTTGGTCGGCCGGGTGTCGATGGACATGATCACCGTCGATCTCGAACCCGTGTTTGCCGCAGGCAACCAGCCCATGATCGGCAGCCCCGTGCTGCTGTGGGGGCAGGACGCGCAGGCCGAGCTCTCGATCGACGAGGTTGCGGCAGCGGCGGGCACCCTCGGCTACGAGCTGATGTGCGCCCTGGCTGCCCGCGTGCCGGTGCGGGTGGAGTAGGGAATAGCCCACCCCGAAAACCTTCGCTACGCTCGGTTCTCCCCTCAAGGGGCCAGAAACTCTTGGGACGGCCCGGCGAGTTTCTGTGACTACACCTATGGCCAAACCCCAAACTGTTTATATCTGCTCCGAGTGCGGCGGCAAATCCGCCAAGTGGCAGGGCCAGTGCCCGCACTGCCAGGCCTGGAATACCTTGGTGGAAACGGCAGAGCGCAGCGTCGATGCTGCCCGCCCCGGCGCACGGCATGGCGCCGCGGCAGCGCAGTTCGCCGGGCGCGGCGGCCTCACCGCGGCGAGCGGCCCAGTGCTGCTCACGCAGGTACAGGCCGAGCGCCACGCGCACCGCAGCAGCGGCATCGACGAACTCGACCGCGTGCTCGGCGGCGGACTGGTGCCCGGCGGCGTCCTGCTGCTCGGCGGCGATCCGGGCATCGGCAAGTCCACCCTGCTGCTGCAAGTGCTCGCCAATCTGTCCGCCGAACTGCCGGTGCTCTATATCAGCGGCGAGGAGTCTGCCGCGCAGGTGGCGCTGCGCGCCCAGCGCCTGGGGCTGAAAGACGCGCCGGTGCGGCTGATGGCCGAGACGCAGCTGGAAGTCATGCTCGACGAGTTAGCACGCGGCCCCGGTGCCGGGCCGTCTCAAGGCGGGCGTTTCCCCCTCCCAACCTCCCCCATCGAGCGGGGGAGGAGCAATCACTCCCTCCCCACGGGTGGGGAAATCACTCCCTCCCCACGGGTGGGGAGGGTCGGGGTGGGGATGCCCCCCTCGGGGGGCAGCGAGCGAATGCGAGCATGGGGGCCTATTCCATCGCAGTGATCGACTCCATCCAGACCGTCTACACCGAGGCGCTGTCGTCGGCGCCGGGGTCGGTGTCGCAGGTGCGCGAATGTGCGGCGCAGCTCACCCGCGCGGCCAAGGCCAGCGGCATCACCCTGGTGCTCGTCGGCCATGTCACTAAGGAAGGCGCGCTCGCCGGCCCACGCGTGCTGGAGCACATGGTCGACACCGTGCTGTATTTCGAGGGCGACACGCAGTCGCGCTTCCGGCTGATTCGCGCCATCAAGAACCGCTTCGGCGCGGTGAATGAACTGGGCGTGTTCGCCATGACCGAGCATGGCCTCAAAGGCGTGTCCAACCCCTCGGCCATCTTCCTCTCCACCCACGCCGAGCCGGTGCCCGGCACCTGCGTGCTGGCCACGCTGGAGGGCACCCGCCCGCTGTTGGTGGAAGTGCAGGCGCTGGTGGACAACGCCGCCGCGCCCAGTCCGCGCCGCCTGTCCGTGGGCCTGGACGCGGCGCGGCTGGCCATGTTGCTGGCCGTGCTGCACCGCCATGCCGGCGTGGCCAGCGGCGATCAGGACGTGTTCGTCAACGCCGTGGGCGGGGTGCGCATCACCGAGCCCGCGGCCGATCTGGCCGTGCTGCTGGCCATTCAAAGTTCGCTGCGCAACCGCCCGCTACCGCGCGGCCTGCTGGCCTTCGGCGAAGTCGGCCTGGCGGGTGAAATCCGCCCCGCCCCGCGCGGCCAGGAGCGTCTGCGCGAAGCCGCCAAACTCGGCTTCTCCGCTGCCATCATTCCGGCTGCCAATGCCCCCAAGGGTGCGGGAAAACAGTTCGAAGGGCTGGAGTTGCACCCGGTCTCGCGCATCGAAGAAGCGCTGGACGTGGTGCGCGGGCTGGGGTGACGCATCAACGCCGCGCCGCATCACGGGTGCGCATCCCTTGGAGGATCAGCGCCGTTCCCAGCGGCCGCCCTGACCGTGCCAACCGCCGCCTTGCTGCACCCAGCGATGCGGCACCCAACGGTAGCCAGGGCGTGGCGCGTGCCAGTAGCCCCGGTTCCACACGTAGCGACCGTCTGCCCAGCCCCAATAGCCGGTGATCCACACGGCTCCGGGGTAAGGCGCCACACCAACCGCCTCGTACTGCGGGGCGGGAGGCGGCACATTGACCACGTCATACGCAGGCGCGCCGTAGCCATATTGCGGCGGCACGGGCGCCACCACGCAACCGCCCAGCCCCAGCGCGGCAACAGCAGGCAAGATCAGAGCCGCAAGGCGACGCTTCGGGGTGTTGAGTGCAGCGGGAATGAGCGGTTGAGACATGGCGATGACCTCGTGTGTCGTGGGAGCAGGTTCTGAAGTAACGCGCAGCGCTGCGAAACCGCGACAGGCGATCACGCCTTTCTCACACCAATGGCGTGAACAGGCCCTAATCGGAAGGCCAGCGCGCTCCACGGCGAGCAGCCATGTCCTGGCCCATCGCCGTGATTTGGGCGGCATTCATGCGCGCTTGCGCGGCCGGAAAAATCCGCGAGTTTTCGATGGCAATATGCGCGGCGTGCAGGGCGCTGAAGCGTTGCGCCGCATCGGTGATGGGCGCCGATGCGGGCAGGGCCTGCGCGGCTTTCACTTGCAGCAGCCAGTCGCGCAACTCGGCCCAAAGCACAGCAAGCGTGCGGTGATCGCTTTCAAGCGTTTCCAGCACCGCGTCGTCGCCGTCCCACTCTTCCGCCGAAACGCGCAGCAGCGGAAACACATGCAGCTCCTCGTCTTCATGGTGCAGCGGCGCGGCTACATCGAAGTAGCGCAGCACTTTGTCGGCCGCCTGCTGCGCCTGTGCGTCCGTACCTTCTTGTGCGCCCCCAGGGTCGGCACGCCGCCCCGCCCCCCGTGGGGAACAAGGAAACTTGGGGCGGCCCTGCGTTTCCTTGAGCGCCACATGATCGATCAGCCGCAGCAGCAGAGCGTCCATGCGGGTGATGCGGGCATGGCAGCCGCGCAGCAGCTCGAAGGGTTGGTCAAACCCGGCGGCGGACAGATCGTCAGAAAGCAGCATCACCGCCGCATCACGATGCGAAGGCTGGCGCACCCGGTGCGCCCTCGTCGCCCAGCGCTGCCTTTTGCGCCCGCTCGGCATCGCGTTTTTCCATGCGCGCCGGGCCTTCGCCCGAGGGGTCGGCCACGACCGCGTAAATCTGCGCATGAAATCCGATCACGCCCACACGGTGCGCCACACTGACCAGCGTGGCGTCGGGCAGACGCTGCTGCAAAAGCGCGTACATGGCGCGTTCGGTTGGTGCATCGAGCGCGCTGGTGGCCTCGTCCATGAACAGCCAGTCCGGGGCGATGAGCAGGGCGCGGGCCACGGCCAGGCGCTGCTGCTCGCCTGGCGAGAGGCGTTGCATCCAGGTATCGGTCTGCTCCAGCGCGGCTTCCAGATAAGGCACGCGGGCGAGTTGCAGCGCCTCGCTGATTTGCGCGGCACTGAAGTCTTCCGGGCTTTGCGGATAGGTGAGCGCCTGTTTGAGCGTGCCCAGCGGCAGATACGGCTTTTGTGGCAGGAACAGGGTGCGGCCCGATGGCGCATGCGCGTGCGCGGTGTTGAGCGCGTAGGGCCAGATACCGGCGAGCCAGCGCACCAGCGTGCTCTTGCCGCTACCCGACGGCCCGGTGAACAGGGTGTGCTGGCCGCGGCTGATGTGCTCACCCGCGCATTGCAGCAGCGGCCGTCCGTCGGGAGAGAGCAGCAGCAGATCGCCCAGCGCCACCGACTCGCGCGCGCTGCGCAGCGGCACCACACCGGCCGAAGCGATCGCAGCGCTTGATGACCGTTCCGAGGGCAGACCTGCGGAAGCGGGCGCCGTGGGCGTAGGCGGATGGCTCTGCGCGTTTTGCATGGCCTCGACAAAGGTCTGCAGACGCTCGACGGTGGCGCGCCAGTCGGCAATGCTGGTGTACGCGCCGATGAACCAGGACAGCGCCCCCTGCACCTGACCGAAGGCCTGCGCCGTCTGCGTCAGGCCACCGAGTTGAATCTGCCCGGCAAAGTAACGCGGCGCGGCCACCAGGATGGGGAAGATGATGGCGAGCTGGCCGTAAAACGCGCTGTACCAGGTGAACAGCTTCTGCCGCTTCATGATGCCCCACCAGTTGCTCCACACATTGGCGAACCGGTCGCGGTGTCCGGCCAATTCGCGCTGCTCGCCGTTGTAGAGCGCAATGCCTTCGTCGTGCTCGCGGGTACGCGCCAGGCCGAAGCGGAAATCCGCCTCGTAGCGCTGCTGGTAGAAGTTGAGCCGGATCAGCGGCTTGCCCACCCAATGCGCCAGCACGCTGCCCACCCCTGCGTACAGAATGGCGACCCACACCATGTAACCGGGAATGGTGATGCCGAACAGTGTGACCGCGCCCGACAACATCCACAGCATGAACAGAAAAGAAAACAGCGTGACCAGCGAGGAGACGAAGCCGAAAAACAGATTCAGGCTGCCGTTGATGAAACCGCCGATGTCGTCGGCGATGCGCTGGTCCGGGTTGTCGGTGTTGCCCTGCCGCAGCGACATGCGGTAATGCGTGCCGCCGGCCAGCCAGTCTTTGAGAAACACCTCGGTCATCCAGCGCCGCCAGTTGATCTGCAGCATCTGCAAAAAGTACTGTGAATACACCGCCAGGGCGATGTAGAGAAAGGCGTAGCCAGTGAAATACAGCAGCAGTTGCTTGAACGCGCCGAAATTCTTCGCCTGCAGCGCATTAAAAAAATCGCCGTTCCACTGCGTGAGCTTCACATTCACCCAAACCAGCGCCAGATTCATCGCCAGCACCAGCAAAAGCAGACCCCAGCCCTTTTTTTTCTCTTCCGAAACCAAGTACGGTTTGGCGAGCGAATAGAAATGTCTGAGGGCGAAGCGATACGACTGTGGAGAGGCTTGAGGTGGCATGAGGCAAACGGCTCCCGAAAACGCGAAAACTGCGGCATTGTGCCTGTGAGGGCGCGGCCGTTGTCACAGTACGGACATGCCCTCAGCTGTCGCAGCCTAACGACGCCGCCTGAGGATCGGCTTAAGACCGCAGCCCACCCGGGCCGTATGATACGGACTCTCGAACGACCGTGCTTTTTCTCATGACCGACACCCCCATTACCGCCGAGCTTCAGACCGCCTTCGACGCCGCAGTCGCCCATTCCAAAACCCTCACCACCCGCCCCGACAACCAAACCCTGCTGCAACTCTACGGCCTGTACAAACAAGGCAGCGCGGGCGACGTTTCGGGCGAGCGCCCCGGTTTGACCGATTTCGTCGCCCGTGCCAAATGGGATGCCTGGGCCGCACGCAAAGGTATGCCCCGCGCCGAGGCCATGCAGGCTTATATCGATCAGATCAACGCCCTGTTCTTCTGAGCGCCCCAGGGCCGGGCTGCACTGACCCCTCTGAGGCGCTCAGGCGTTGCATCTGATTACATTCAAGTATTTAGATGTCGTTGACTTGAATCAAGCTCGCGGAACACAGGGCGCCCAGAATGCAGACATGACAAAACCCCTTCGGCGTTGTGCGCCAATTTGTCGCAGTCGCCGCAAGGAAAAACATGGAGGTCGTCATGTCTCTCATCCCTTGTTCACAAAACGTTTTTTTCCGCCAGTTCTTCACCCGGCAGCGTGAGTCTGCGCGCCGATTGAAATACAGCCTCGCAGCGTTGACCGGCTTGATCGGCTGCTTGGCGTGGGCGCCCAATGCGCAAGCCGTGCCCGCCTTTGCCCGCCAGACCGGGCAGGACTGTATCGCCTGTCACGTCGGCGGCTTCGGCCCGCAGCTCACGCCTTTCGGCCGGGCGTTCAAGCTCGACGGCTACACCCTGAGCGACGGAAAAAAACACATTCCGCTGTCGGCCATGCTGGTGGCTTCTTACACCCACCAGGCGCAGAGCTATGGCAACAACAACTACATGGGCCCGCCGCCCGCAGGATTCAGCGCCAACGACAACTTCACCGCGCTGCAGCAGGCCTCCATTTTTCTGGCGGGTCGCATTACCGACCACGTGGGCATGCTGGGGCAGGCCACCTATTCCGACCCAGGTTCGCAAAACCTGGCCTGGGACAACACCGAGCTGCGCTACGCCCACTCCTACACACTCGGCTCCGCCAGCGGCCTGTTCGGCATGAGTCTGAACAACAACCCCACTCTGTCGGACGTGTGGAACACCACGCCCGCTTGGCAATACAGCTATATGGCGCCGCCATTCGGCAACAGCGGTCCGCCGGTATCCCCCGTCATTTACAACCTGGGGCAAAGTGTCGTGGGCGCCACGGCGTACACGATAATTGACAACAGCTGGTATGCGGAGGCTGGGGCCTATCACAACCTTTCGACTTACTGGGCCAATGCACTGCATGCGGGCAACGCCTCCCTGCAAGGCGAAGCGCCCTACTGGCGGCTGTGAGCGGTCTACCCGGACTGCCCACAGACGACTATCACGACATCGGTCTGGATGCGACCTATCAATTCCTCAATGGCGGCCCGAACATCATCACCGCAAACGCCATTTATATGCACGAACGCCAGAACCTGAACCAAGCGCTGTTGCAAGGCAACGCGAGTAACGGCAGCAACACGCTGAACTCGGCCAATCTGAACGTGGCCTACTGGCGTGACAATACTTACGGGGCAACGCTCGGGCTGTTTCAAACCACTGGCTCCTCCGACGCCGCGGTTTATGGCAACGGTTACAGCTCGCGCACCAACAGCCCGAATACCAACGGCGCCATTTTTGAAATCGACTGGAATCCGTTTGGCAAGAGCTGGGTCAACCCCGAGAAAAATCTGCGGATCGGTTTGCAGTACACGCTGTACAACAAATATCTCGGGGCCAAAACCAATTTTGATGGCGCCGGCACCAACGCACGGGATATGAATACCCTCTATCTCTATCTGTGGACGGCGATCTGATCGGCGAGGTGACCAGGCGCAAAGCCGATGCGCTCCGCGAGCAGCGGGGCGCATCTCAGTTTGATCGCAGCCGGGCCGCTCGACGGCCCCACCTCGTTATCGCTTGTCACGATTTCATCATCTGATCCAGCGCAGAACGTCCTATGCTTTTCGCATTGATCATTCGGCTTACGCAAGGAGGTTTTCCATGACAAACGCCAACACATTCATCTATTTCGCCCAAGCCTTCCACCACGGCGAGGCCGAGCAGCACAGTTATGTCGTGGCCGTCGGTGAGCGCGAAGTCGTCGAGGCGCTGGCCAAGGCGGAGCACGCGCGGCTGCGAGGGGCTTACGGCGTGGCCATTTACCGCACTCTGCCAAATGGCGCCACGCAAGACAACTTCCGCCTGGTCGGCTACCTTTCGTCCGACATGGGCGAGAAATGGACCTGCAGTCAGCCCGACGAAGCGCAGGCGGCCTGAGCCGCGCTGAGGTTCACTGCACCATGCCCAGCCAGCGCGGAAACGCCAGGCTGATTGCCGGGATGTAGGTCACCAGGCCCAGAAACACCAGCATGGTCAGCAGCCAAGGCCACACCGCGATGGTGAGTTCGGTGATGCCCATCTTGGCGATGCCGCTGGCGACATAGAGGTTGAGGCCCACCGGCGGGTGGCACATGCCCACTTCCATATTCACCACCATGATGATGCCGAAGTGGATCGGGTCGATGCCCAGGTGCATGGCCACGGGAAACAGAATGGGCGCGAGGATGAGCACGATGCTCGACGGCTCCATCACATTGCCGGCCACCAGCAGCAGCACATTCACCAGCAGCAGAAAGGCAATCGGCCCCAGGCCCGCGCCCAGCAGCCACTGCGCCATGTTTTGCGGAATGTGCTCCGAGGTCATCAGGAACGAGAACAGCACTGCGTTGGTGATGATGTAGAGCAGCATGGCGCTCATATTGGCCGAAGCCAGCAGCACCCG
The DNA here is from genome assembly GCF_001725585.1 of Thiomonas sp. SCN 64-16. Lineage (NCBI taxonomy): Bacteria > Pseudomonadati > Pseudomonadota > Betaproteobacteria > Burkholderiales > Thiomonas > Thiomonas sp. SCN 64-16. Next base: position 35,317 of record NZ_MEGQ01000035.1, read on the forward strand.
CGGCACATCGCTGAGCTTGAGATCCTTGTACACAAAAACGGCGATGATGAAGGCGTACACCGCGCTCATCGCCGCCGCCTCGGTGGGGGTGAAAATGCCGCTGTAAATGCCGCCCAGCACGATGAGGATGAGCATCAGCCCCCAGAAACTCTCGCGCAGCGCCTTGCCGCGCTGCGCCCACGTCGCCCGAGGCTGACGCGGGTACTTGCCTCGCCAGGCGCGCCACCAGGTGGTCACGCCCAGCATAGTGGCCAGCATGATGCCGGGCACCACCCCGGCCATGAACAGCGCGCCCACCGACGAATTGGTGGAAACTGAATACAGCACCATCACGATCGACGGCGGAATGAGAATGCCCAGCGCGCCCGAGGTGGTGATGACCCCGGCTCCGAAGCGCGGCGGAAACCCGGCCTTGACCATGGCCGGCATCAATATGGAGCCGATGGCCACCACGGTGGCCGGGCTGGACCCCGACACCGCGGCGAACAGCGCGCAAGCCAGCACCCCGGCCAGCCCCAGCCCGCCGGCCCAATGTCCGATGAGGCTGCTGGCGAAGGTGATCATGCGGCGCGCCACGCCGCCGTGGGTCAGAAAGTTGCCGGCCAGAATGAAGAACGGAATCGCCATGATCTCGAAGTTCTCGATCCCGGTGAACAGCTTGAGCGCCACGGCCTGGATCGGCACATCGGTCATGGTGAACAAGAAGGTGAGCACCGTCAGCCCGAGGGCGATGGAAATGGGCATGCCCGTGAGCATCAGGGCGAGCAGCAGGGCGAAAATGATCAGCGCGCTCATTTCGCACCTCCCATCTGCGGCACCGGATGAATGTTGTCCGCCCCGGGCGCAATCTCCATCGGCTCATCCAGCCCTTCCACCGCGCCTGGATCGTGGTGCGGCAATTGCCCGTCGCGGTTGAAGCGCCAGGCGACCTGCAAAAAGCGGTAGCACATCAACGACGATCCGAGCGGAATCGCCAGGTACACCCACCACATCGGCACTTCGAGATCGGGCGAAGTCTGGTCGGTATGGCCGACATGCCAGACAAAGTTCGCCCCCATGACCGCAACCGTGCCGGTGAACAGCGCTCCGGCCAGCAGACCGAACAGAATGACGGGTTTTTGTTTTTCCGGCGCAAGGCGGTTGACCAACACGTCCACGCCCACATGGATGCCGGTGCGCACGCCATACGCCGCGCCGAACTTGGCCATCCACACGAACATATAGATGCAGAGTTCCTGCGCCCAGCTCAAGTTGAGCGACAACAGCCAGTCCTGCAAGCCCGGAATGGCAAAGCCCGCCATATAGCGATGCACGACGGCAACAAAAATGAGCAAGGTCGCCGCCGCCATCAGAATGGCGATCAGCGTTTCTTCCAACCGGTCGAGCACGCGGTTGAACAGGGCAAGAGCAGACATGGGAAGGTCCGATCAGGAAGGGGTTGACGGGCCAGAACGACAAAAGCCCATGCCGACTGGGCACGGGCTTTGCACATCGATTCTGAACGACTCAGAGCTTGGCGGGATCGAAACCGGTCGCCTTGAACACAGAGTCCATCAGCGCCTTGGGCACGCGCGACTCGGCCTGCTTGTAAACCGGCACCATCGCCTTTTTCCAAGCCAGACGCTCGGCCGGAGTGAGGGCGATGACCTCGCACTTGCCCGACTTACGCACCGCTTCGGTGGCATCGTCGTTGTCCTTCTTCGCCACCTTGTTGGCGAAATCGGTAGCTTCGACCATGGCCTGATCGAGGGTCTTGCGGATGTCGGCCGGCAAGCCATCCCAGAACTTCTGGTTGACGATGACCGCATAGCCCAGATAGCCGTGCTGGGTCTGCGTCATGGCCTTCTGCACTTCATAGAACTTCTGGGTGTAGAAGTTGGAGGGCGGATTCTCGGTGCCGTCCACCACCCCGGTCTGCAGCGCCTGATACACCTCGGAGAACGCCAGCACTTGCGGAATGGCGCCGATGGCGCGCATTTCCATCTCAAGAATCTTGCTCGACTGGATGCGCATCTTCAGGCCCTTGGCGTCTGCGGGATTGCGCAGCGGCTTGTTGGCGCTCATGTCCTTGAAGCCGTTGTCCCAGTAAGCCAGACCGAGGATGCCTTTGGATTCGAGCTTTTTCAGCAAGCTCTGCCCGATCGGGCCCTGGGTGATCTTGTGCAACTCGGTGTAGTTATCAAAGATATAGGGCAGGTCGAACAGTTCGAATTCCTTGACGCCCAACGGCCCGAACTTGGCCAGCGAAGGTGCAAGCATCTGCACTGAACCGAGCTGCAGCGCCTCCATCTCTTCCTTGTCTTTGTAGAGCTGGCTGTTGGGATAGACCTCCACCTTCACCCGGCCCTTGGTGCGCTCTTCCGCCAATTTTTTGAAGTATTCGGCGGCCTGCCCTTTGGGGGTGTTGGGCGCGACCACATGGCTGAACTTGATGACGATGGGCTGTTGCGCCCGCACCAGGGGGCTCAGACCCAAACCGGCTGCGGCCAACCCCAGACCAATGACTGCTTGACGACGCTGCATGGCGATCTCCGTTGATTTGTTGTGTTGTGAAATGACTTGTCTTTTTTTGTAACCGGCGAAAGCATACGTCAACCCGCGGCTGAAGCGCGCAGGGTTAGCCCGGGGGATCAGGCAGCCGAAGGGGTCGCCGAATAGGCAGCGTCAGCCAAAAACAGACGCTCTCAGCCGCGGCCGTTGTTGACTGGCGGCTTGTTTGCGCCTTTGCGCAGTTCACGCGCATGCTCGTCGGCGCTCTGCTGAATTTTGCGGCTGAAAAACCAGATAAAAAATACGCCGATGCCCAGCATGAAAATGCTGCCAATCAAGCTGAACAGACCATAATCGGTGCCGAGCAATCCTTGCCAAGCAGATCCCATGATGTCTTTCTCCCTGTTGTTGACGATGCGTGAGAATAAATCCGTACACAGTTTACGGTTTGACACAGAACAAACAGCGTTCGACCTGACCCGGCTAAGCCGCATCGGGCGCAAGCGATGAACGCGGCGCGTTTCGGCATCGTCAGCGCCATTGCGCAGGAGCAACAGGGTTTGCTGGAATGTTTGCAGCAGCCGCGCTGCGTGCGTCACGGCAGCCGCGACTACCCCCTGGGCACGCTGTGGGGCAGCGACGTCGTGCTGGTGCTGTGCGGCATCGGCAAAGTGGCGGCGGCCGCCACGACCACCAGCCTGATTGTCGAATTCGGCTGCGACGCGCTGCTGTTCACCGGCGTGGCTGGCGGCCTGGGAGACGGCGTGGCAGTGGGCGATCTGGTGATTGCCGACACGCTGTTGCAGCACGACCTCGATGCCCGGCCGCTCTATCCACAATACGAAGTGCCCGACACGGGGTTGACGCACTTTGCCGCGAACCGCGCGCTCACCGACCGCCTGCACGCCGCGGCGCAGCGGCTTTTGTCACCGCAGGCCAAGCCCTTGATTGATGCCGAAACCCGCCAGACTTTCGGGCTGCACACCCCACGCGTGCATCGCGGGCTGATTGTCAGCGGTGACCGCTTTATCTCTACCCGCGCCGACAGCGACGCGCTGCGCCAGGCGCTGCCCGACGCGCTCGCGGTAGAGATGGAGGGCGCCGCAGTGGCTCAGGTCTGCCGCGATTACGACATGCCCTTCGCGCTGGTGCGCACCATTTCCGACCGCGCCGACGACACCGCGCACATCGACTTCGGCCGCTTCATCCACGCCGTGGCCAGCCAGTACAGCCGGGCGCTGCTGTCCGAGCTTTGGCACGCCGGACTTACAAACGAGAAGGCAGATCCAGGCGGTCGGTAAACAGACCGTCCAGCCCATCAGCCAGCAGCGCTCTCGCCTGATTGGCGTCATTCACCGTATAGGCGCGCAGCTTCAGTCCGCGCGCATGCACTGCCGCCACGACTGCAGGCGTCACCTGTTGCCAATCGGTATGCAGCCCCTCGGCGCCCAGCGCCACGGCCTGCTCCAGCACCTGATCGTCGTAGGTTTCGACCAAATAGGCCAGCGGCACATCGGCCTGCCGGGCGTCGAGCACCGCGCGTGCCGCCTGCAGCGCGGCGAGCGAAAACGACGACAGCAAGGGCCTCGGAGCTGAGGGCTGATCGGCCAGCCACTGCACCACGCGGCGCGCCACGGCCTCGCCGGTTTGCGCATCCTGCCCCGGGTTGGGCTTGATTTCCAGGTTCAGCCAGACCGCATGGCGCGCGGCGAAGTCGAGCACCTGATCGAGCGAGGCCGGAGGCTCGCCCTTGAAGGTCGCGCTGTGCCAGCTTCCGGCATCCACCAGTTGCAGGTTTTCCCAGCGCCAGGGCGCCGCCGGGCCGCGCGCATCGGTGGTGCGGTCGAGCGTGTCGTCGTGCAGCAGCCACAGCACGCCGTCGGCACTGAGTTTCACATCGCATTCAAACGCGCGAAAACCGGCCTTGAAGCCGACTTCAAAAGCGGCCAGCGTGTTCTCGGGCGCGGCATCGCCCCCGCCGCGGTGCGCGAACCAGCGCAGATCAAAGGGAATTCGAGTCGTCATGATGGTGAGCGGCGTTGATCATCCCGTGCATCTTGCGCTTGCAGCATGACGCCCTGTTGTCACGCCGTTGCCTTTTTGGCGGCCGCTTTTTTCGCTGGCGCCTTGGCCGGGCGCGGCTCGAACTCGAAGCCGATTTTGCCACCCGTTTGTTTCACCAGAAACGCCTTGAACTTGCGCTTGGTGCGTGCCGAGACGAAGCCGTCGAGCAGATCGGTGCGGCCAGTTTCGAGCAACTTGCGCATCTGCTCGGGCTCGATGGGCTGCTGCAAAATGATCTTGCCGCTGCGGAAGTCGCAGCTCGGCGCCGGGCCCACGCTCTTTTCGCAGACATAGCTACTGCCCGCTTCATACACCGCGCTGCCGCATTTGGGGCAGGCGCCCAGCGGCTGTTGCGAACTGAAGTCGGGCGCTTCGCCCCCATCGCTGCCGGGCGCGCTGTCGCCGAAGTCGAATTCGAGCTTCCACTGCCCTTTGCCGTCTTCCTGCGCCAGCTTGAGTTCGGCGGCGAACGGGCGGCCCATCTTGCTGCGAAAACCGGTGAGCGGGCCGAGGTGCTTGTCGCGCAGCAGTTGCTCCACTTCGGCCAGCTCGAAGCTGCGTCCGCCCGGATGTTTGCCGATGGAAAAATCGCACTGCGTGCAGGCGTAGCGGTGGTAGTTCTCCTTGACCACGCCGCCGCAGTTCGGGCAGGGGGTTTGCAGCGTGGCGTAGTCGCCGGGCACGGTGTCGCGGTCGAACTCCTTGGCGCGGCGCACGATGGTTTCGGTCATGCCGGCAATGTCGCGCATGAAGGCTTCGCGCGAGAGCTGGCCGCGCTCCATTTGCGCCAGCTTGTGCTCCCAGCCGCCGGTGAGCTCGGGCTTGGTGAGTTCTTCCACCTGCAAGCCGCGCAGCAGGGTCATGAGCTGGAAGGCCTTGGCGGTGGGTATCAGCTCACGGCCCTCGCGCACCATATACGCCTCGGCCAGCAAGCCTTCGATGGTGGCCGCGCGGGTGGCCGGCGTGCCCAGCCCTTTGCCCGACATGGCCTCGGCGAGTTCTTCGTCCTCAACCATCTTGCCCGCGTTTTCCATCGCGCCCAGCAAGGTCGCTTCGGAGTAGCGCGCGGGCGGGCGGGTCTTGAGGGCTTTGAGTTCCACGGTCTCGGCCTGCACCGCGTCGCCCTCTTTCACGGCGGGCAGGTTGTCATCTGCGCCCTGCTCTTCCTTGCCGTAGATTTCCAGCCAGCCGGGTTTGACCAGAATCTTGCCCTCGGTCTTGAACTGATGCGCGCCCACGGTGCTGATGCGCGTGGTCACCAGAGATTCCGCCGCCGGGAAGAACACGGCGAGAAAACGCCGCGCCACCAGGTCGTAAATCTTGGCCTCGGCCTCGGTCAGCGCTCCGGGCGTCTGCGTGGTGGGGATGATGGCGAAGTGATCCGACACCTTGGTGTTGTCGAACACGCGCTTGCTCGGGCGGATGTAGTCGGCCTCCAGCGCGCGGCGTGCGTGCGGCGCGATGGCCCCGCCCGCCTCGGCCAGCGCCTGCGCGGTCTGCCGCGCCACGGCGAGATAGTCTTCGGGCAGATGGCGCGAGTCGGTTCGCGGATAGGTCAGCGCCTTGTGCTTTTCGTACAGCGCCTGCGCCAAGCCGAGCGTGGTCTTGGCGGAAAAGCCAAAGCGCCCGTTGGCCTCGCGCTGCAAAGAGGTGAGGTCGAACAGCGCGGGCGAGAGCTGGGTGGACGGCTTGGATTCGTCGCGCACCGTGGCGGGCTGTCCGTTGCAGGCGGCGACGATGGCCTCGGCGCGCGGCTTGTCCCACAGCCGGTCGGCGCGGGCGTCTGCATCTTCCCCTCGCTTGAACGCCGGATCGAACCACTTGCCCGCATACGCCCCGGCGGGCGCGCCAAACTGCGCGTGCACCTCGAAGTATTCGCGGGCAATGTGCTTGCGGATCTGCTCTTCGCGCGTCACCACGATGGACAGCGTGGGCGTCTGCACCCGGCCCACCGGGGTGAGGAAAAAGCCGCCGTCCTTCGAGTTGAACGCGGTCATCGCCCGCGTGCCGTTGATGCCCACCAGCCAGTCGGCCTCGCTGCGGCTGCGCGCGGCATCGGCCAGGGGCCGCATGTCGGCATCGCCGCGCAGACGCTCGAACCCTTCGCGAATGGCCTGCGGCGTCATCGACTGCAGCCACAGCCGCTTCACCGGCTTGTCCAGCGCCTTCTTGCCCTCGGCGTATTGCAGGATGAGGCGGAAAATCAGCTCGCCCTCGCGCCCCGCGTCGCAGGCGTTCACCAGCGCGGTCACATCCTTGCGCTTGAGTTGCTTGACCACCGCCGCCAGTCGGCTCTTGGTCTTCTCGATCGGGTTCAGATCGAAGTGCGGCGGAATGACCGGCAGATGGGCGAAGCTCCATTTGCCGCGCTTGACCTCGAAGTCGTCCGGCGCCTTGATTTCCACCAGATGGCCGACCGCCGACGTCACGACATACTGCTCGTTCTCGAAATACTCATCATGTTTGTCGAACTTGCCCGACTGCGGCGTCAGCGCGCGCACGATGTCTTGCGCCACGCTGGGCTTTTCGGCGATGACCAGGGTTTTACTCATAGGACGGAATGGATGCGATCAAAGAAATTTGGCGATGCCCGCGATGTCTTCGGCGAACAGCTCGCCCGAATCGGCCATCTTCACCCGGCCGTCGCGGCCAATGACAATGGTGACTGGCAGACCCGCGGGTTTGGGAAGCACCTTGGCCAGCGCGGGCGACAGCCACGCCACCGGAAAGGTGTAGTTCTTGCTCTTGAGAAACGGCGCAATATCGGCCGCCTTCTTGTCGATGGACAGGGCCAGCACTTCCAGCCCTCGGTGATGCTCCTTCTTGTATAGCGCCTCGACATGCGGCATCTGCCGCGCGCAGAACGGGCACCAGGTAGCCCAGTATTCCAGCACGATCACCTTGCCCGCCCAGTCTTTGGTGTGCAGCGTCTTGCCGCCCAGCAACTCCACCGTGGGCGGCAGCGTAAACACGCTGCCCTCCTTCGGCAAGGGCACGGCCTTCTTGTCTTTTTTCTCCAGCGCGCTGGCCTGCTCGGCCACGTTTTGCGCCCAGGCGGGCACGGCCACAGCGCCGAGCGCGGCGCCAAACCATTTCAACTGAGTACGACGAGATTGATCCATGATGACGGCTCCCTAGAATGCCTCGATTTCGACCATAACGAGAACGATCACGGACGGTTTGTCTCCTCCACCTCTCGCGTTCTCTTTTTTTACTTTACCGAGTTTCTTCGCCGCCGCGCATTCCCACCCGTCTCGCCCTGACCACCGATGCCCAAAAGCCGCCCCGCCCCCGCCGTTGCTCCCTCCGGCGGCCCCTACACCCAGGTGCAGGATTCTCCCATCCACGGCCGCGGGGTGTTCGCCCGCCGCCCCATCCACGCCGGGCAGCGCCTGCTGGAATACAAGGGCGAGCGCATCGACTGGCCCGAAGCCCTGCGCCGCCACCCGCGCGACCCGGCCCAGCCCAATCACACCTTCTACTTCTCGCTGGGCGACGACACCGTGATCGACGGCGGCGTGCAAGGCAACAGCGCCCGCTGGATCAACCACTCCTGCGCGCCCAACTGCGAAGCGCAGCAAGTCGGCAGCCGCGTGTTCATCGACGCCCTGCGCGACATCGCCCCCGGCGAAGAGCTGTTCTTCGACTACGCCCTCGAACTCGACGCCCGCTACACCGCCAAACTCAAGCGCGACTACGCCTGCCGCTGCGGCGCCCCCAACTGCCGCGGCACCCTGCTCGCCCCCAAGAGGCGCAAAGGCAAATGAGCAAAGGCGCACCTTCGCCTCAAGATCCCCTTGGCGCCCTGCGCGCGCAACTCGCCGTCAGCCACCCCGCCTGCACCGTGCGCTGGACCCCACGCACCGGCTCGACCAATGCCGATCTGCTGGCCGAGGCGCGAGCCGGGCGGCTCGACGGGCCGACGCTGCTCGCCACCGGCCAGCAAACCGCGGGCCGTGGGCGCCAGGGCCGCCCCTGGGCCGACGATGCGCAAAGCAGCGTGCTGTGCTCGCTGGCCTGGCCCGATCCGCGCAAGCGTGAACCGGGCCCGCTGAGTCTGGCCGTGGGCGTCTGGCTGGCGCAGGCGCTGCACGCGCTCGGCGCTGCGCAAGTGCGCCTGAAGTGGCCCAACGATCTGCTCCTGCCCGCGGCGGACGCCCCCAACGGCTGGCGCAAGCTCGGCGGCATTCTGGTGGAAATGGCCGACACGCCGCAGGCGCGCTGGGCCGTCATCGGCTTCGGCCTCAACCTGCGCGCCCCGGCCGATCAGCCGCAGGCGACCGGACTGAACGTCGCCGGGCTCGATCTCTCGCGGGAGCAGGTGCTCGCCGCCCTCGCCCCCGCGCTGCTCGACGGCCTGCAGCAAGGCCCGCGTGGCGTGAGCGAGGCGCTCGCCCATTGGAACGCGCTGCACGCCTGGGGCGGCCAGACGGTTGCGGTGCTCGATCATGGGCAAACGCTGTTTTCCGGCGCCGCGCTGGGCATAGCCGCCGATGGCGCGCTGCGCGTGAGCACGCCCGAGGGCGAACGCCGCGTGCTCAGCGCCGACGTATCGCTGCGCCTGCACGCCGCAGGTATGGCGGACGCGGCAAAATGACGGGGCCGAACGCCCTCCATAACGCCCTCCCGAACGCCCTCAATCCCACTGACCCATGCGCACCCTGCTCCTTGCCCTGCTGCTCGTCAACCTCGTGTTTTTCGCCTGGTCGCAGGGCTGGATGGCGGGGGTCGGGCTCGGGCCAGTGACTCAGCGCGAGCCGCAACGCCTGGCGCTGCAAATCCACCCCGAGCAGGTGCAGATCACCCCGTTGGCCAGCGCCTCCGCCACGCCCGCCATCCCGCCGCAGCCCACGCCTTCCGCACCTGCCATTCCGGCCGGCCTGCCGTCCGCCCCGATCGACGCGTCCGCCCCGGCCAGCGCCGAGCCCGCCCGTACCGCCAATGCCGTCTGCCGACAGATCGGCCCCTACGGCGCGCTCGAAGCCGAGGCGCTCGCGCAGGCGCAGTCCGCACTGGCGCAGGCCGGGCTCAAGCCCACAGTCCTCAACACGCCTGTGCCCGCGCAGTGGATGGTGCTGCTCGGCCCCTATCCCAGCCAAAGCGCTATGCGCGCCGCGCTCGACGAAATCACCCAGCAAGGCAAGGTCAAGGTGTTCGCCCCGGTGACCGACCGCCCACGCTACGAGCCCGGCATTTCGCTGGGCGTGTTTGCCAACGAAGCCGCGGCGCAGCAGCAGTTGCAGATCGTGCGCAAGCAAGGCGTACAGGGCGCCAAGGTAGTGCAGCGCAATGCCGGACTGAGCCGCACCGTACTGCGCCTGCCCGCGCTCACGCCCGAGCAACTCGGCGCGCTGGAAAAAGTGTCAGGGCAACTGGGCGGGCAGATCGTCAAGACCTGCGCGACCGCTGCGCCTGCGCCGTAAACTTGTCACGCTCACACTGGTCACGCTCACCAAGGAGACGCCATGTCCGCCGTGCTGTCCCGAGCTCATTTCACCTTTGAAGACTATCTCGCCTGGGAAGAAACCCAGACCGAGCGCCACGAATACATCGGCGGCGAAGTCTTCGCCATGGCCGGTGGCAGCACCGTGCACAACACCCTCTGTCTGAATGCCGCCATTGCCCTGCGCAGCCAAACCCGCGGCACGCCCTGCCGGGTGTATATGGCCGACGTCAAGCTGCAAGTCGAAGCCGCAGACGCCAGCTTCTATCCCGATGTGTTCGTCACCTGCTCGGCAGCAGACGCCGGGCGGCGTACCGTGCAACAAGACGCACGGCTCATCGTCGAGGTGCTTTCGCCCTCGACCGAAGGCCACGACCGCGGCGATAAATTCGCCGCCTACCGCCTATTGCCCAGTTTGCAGACCGTGCTTTTCGTCGCGCAGGGCCAGCCTCACGTCGAAGCCTTCAGCCGCAACGCCGACGGCTCATGGACGCTGCATGAAGCCAGCGGGCTCGGCGCCCAACTCACCTGCATCGCCGCCGAGCGTTCGTTCATTTTCTCGCTGGCTGATCTCTATGCCGGGGTCGATTTTTCCGCAGCGACTGCCGAGACGGCTGCCGCCAGTTCTGGCACATCGGCGTAAACCTCCGCCAGCGCCAGATCGGCATTCAGGCAGTCCAACCGCAGCGCGCCAGCGGTGCAGCGGGTGAAATCCCACTCTTCGCCCGGCTCGCCTTGGGCGCGGTGGTAGCGGTCGACTGTCGCGCTCGCACTGTCCACGATCAAGTATTCCCGCAGACCCGGCGCCTGCTGGTAGGCGAACAGTTTTTCCCGCCGGTCGATACGCTCGGTGCTGGGCGACGTCACCTCCACCACCAGGCAGGGTCGCCTGCGGTAATACGGCGACTCGCGGTCTTGCGCGTCACAACTCAGCACCAAGTCCGGGTAATAAAAGTAGGTGCCGCGAAGCGCCTGCACCCGCACCTTCATGTCGGCGATGAACAACTGGCAACCCGACTTGCGCGCCAGCGGTCCCAGCGCGATGGCCAGGGCCGTGCAAATCAACCCATGCCGGTCGCTCGCCCCGGCCATCGCCACCACCATGCCGTCGAGGTATTCGCGCTTCACCTCCGACAAAGGCTCGGTGTCCAGATACTCCTGCATGCTCATGCGTTCCATCACAACACTCCCCTCCCCGACCCTCCCCACAAGTGGAGAGGGAGCAAACACTCCTCCTCCGCTTGCGGGGGAGGTTGGGAGGGGGTCACCCCCGCGCCAACCACGCCTGCGCCAACCTTACCCAGAAGCTGCCGCCCAGCGGAATGAGGTCGTCGTTGAAGTCGTAGTTCGGGTTGTGCAGGGTGCACGGCCCTTCGCCATGGCCGGGCACGCGGTGGTCGCCGTCGCCGTTGCCGATGATGAGGTAGGCGCCGGGCTTGTGCTGCAGCATGAAAGAAAAATCTTCCGCGCCCATCGACGGCACGAACTCGTGTACTGCGTCTGCGCCCACCATCTCCACCATCACCCGCCGGGCGAACTCGGCCTCGGCCGCGTGGTTGACGGTGGGCGGATAGTTGCGCTTGAACGCAAACTCGCAGCCCACGCCGAAGGCTTCCGCGGTGTGGGTGGCGATGTCGCGCATGCGGGTTTCGATCAGATCGAGCGTCTCAGTGGTGAAGGTGCGCGCCGTGCCCTGAATTTCGGCATATTCGGGAATGACATTGGTCGCCTCGCCGGTATGAATCATGGTGACCGAGATTACCGCCGGGTCGAGCGGGGCGCGGTTGCGGGTGACGATGGTCTGGAACGCCTGCACCATCTGGCAGGCCGCGGGCACCGGGTCGATACCCAGATGCGGCATGGCCGCGTGCGCCCCCTTGCCGGTGAGTTTGATGTGAAACTCGTTGCTCGACGCCATCACCGGCCCGGCTTTCACCGCGAAGTGCCCCGCCGGAAGGCCCGGCCAGTTGTGCATGCCAAACACCGCCTGCACCGCAAAGCGCTCGAACAGGCCGTCCGCGATCATCTCGCGCGCCCCGCCGCCGCCCTCTTCGGCCGGCTGGAAGAAACACACCACCGTGCCGTCGAAGTCGCGCGACTTCGCCAGATGCTGCGCCGCTGCCAGCAGCATGGCGGTGTGGCCATCGTGGCCGCAGGCGTGCATCTTGCCGGGGTGTTGGCTGGCGTGGGCGAAGGTGTTGAATTCCGTCACCGGCAGGGCGTCGAAGTCGGCGCGCAGGCCGATCATCCGGCCACTTCCGTCGCTACCCCGCCCGCCGTCGCGGCCATGAATCACCCCCACCACCCCGGTCTTGCCCAGACCGCGGTGTACTTCCACCCCCCAGGCGGCCAGCCGCGCCGCCACCACGTCGGAAGTGCGCTGCTCCTCGAAGCACAGCTCGGGGTGCGCGTGCAGATCACGCCGCAGCGCGGTGAGCGCAGCGGCCTCGGTCACGATGGAGTCGATGAGTTGCATAGCGGTGTCCTATCGTCAGTCTGAAAGCATCCCCACCCCAACCCTCCCCACGAGTGGAGAGGGAGAAAACACCCCTCCCCCACTTGCTGGGGGAGGTTGGGAGGGGGATCCCCTGCACGGCCTTGCCCATGAACCCTTCATCCTTCACCATTTCAGATCCATCAAACATCCCCTGTCCAGAAACCAGCATATCCCCTCGGTCCAGACCGTGTTTGATCGCAATTTCCCACACCGACACCGCGCTGACCCACACCGTGGTGCGCTCGGACAGAATCATCTCACGCACCCTGGCGCTCAGGCGATCATCATCGGTAATGGCCCAGAGCGCGATATGGGTGTCGAGCAGCACGTTCATGGTGCCGCGCCACCGAGAAACAGCGCCGCGACTTCGGCGGCGTGGGTGTCGATGCTTTGCGGCACGACAAAACGCCCTTTCGCCACCCCCAGGCGCTTGCCCGCGCCCGTCTTCTCCACCGGCAGCAGCCGGGCCACGGGCTGGCCATTTCGGGCAATCACGATTTCGCGCTCACGCCCCTGATCCAGAGATTGAATCAGCCGCGACAAATGGGTCTTCGCATCGAGCATATTGACCGTGCTCATGTCGTCTTCCCGGAAATAAAGCCGCTTGGCGCGGCAGAGAAATACAAGCCTAGTCTGGTCTACTCAGGCTTGCAACGACCTTCCAGAAATTGTCATTCACCCGCCGCAGGCTGACAAAACCGGCTCATCGGCGCCGTAAACCGTCACTACGCCTGCCCGCCTGAGCGAAAAACTGTGAAGCTTTTCACACAATGCGCCCCTTGTTGCGACCGGCGTCGATGGCCTTCAAATTGCAGAGCCAGAATCACGATTGTTTACAAATCCACCGGCCCTGCCCCATCGAGCACAGACTATGCGCGCGCCTGCCCTTCCTTCTTTGCGCCACCTTGAGCGCGGCTTCACCCTCATCGAGCTGATGATCGTGGTCGCCATCATCGGCATTCTGGCGGCCATCGCCATACCCGCTTATCAAAACTACACCATTCGCGCGCAGGTGGCCGAGGGGCTGAGTCTGGCGGGCGGGGCGAAAAATGCGATTTGGGACTACTACTCGCAGCATGGCGTCTTCCCCAATTCCAATCTTTCTACCAAAGTGCTTTATCTCTCCGCAACCAGTTCGGCAGGTGCCCTGCGATGGACCTGCACCACTCATGCAGACGCCAACGGCGTCCCCCGCGCCTATCTGCCGACTTCGTGCAGTTAAACCCAGACTGCCGATGAGGTGAGGCTTCGCCTCGGCGCGGATGCTGGCAGGCGCGAGTTTGAGAATTCAGAGCGTCTTGGTCTCCGCGCAAAAACCTTCCCCTCCCCAACCCTCCCCACAAGTGGAGAGGGCGTGTTTGCTCCTCCTCCACGCAGTGGGGGAGGCTGGGAGGGGGTTGCGCCCACCGCGATACCCACTCCTCGACCTATTGCAAGGCCTGCACCAGGGCATCTACGTTTTCAATCAGCAGGTCGGCGCATTCCAGCAGTTTTTTGAACAGCCCGATCCCCTCCGGCCAGCCCACCTTGTCCCCGCCGCGCAACACCCACTTGGTTTCCAGCCGCGTCAGCAAGCTGACCTGCGCCAAATCGCCCCTCGCGGCGGCTTGGGCACTTGCGCGCATCGCCAATTTTCGCCTCACCTGACAAAAATTGGCAGGCCCAGCAAAGATTGTCGGCGGCTGAGAGGGCCGATTCGCCGGATTTCGTGAAGCAGTTCACGAAAAACGAGGTGAGCAAGACACAAAATGGCTGGCACGGCATGTGCTCTAAGTCTCCTGCCCATCGGGGGGTGATGTCAGTCCACCGCAGTCTGGGGCCGCAGCATCTCCAGACTTAGTTCCGCCCCGGGCTGCGGTGAGTTTTTTGCCCAACCGTGATTGATTTTTTGACTTTCCACTCTCAGGAGTTTCAGATGAAAAAGCAACTGCAACAAGGCTTCACGCTGATCGAATTGATGATCGTCGTGGCGATTATTGGTATTTTGGCGGCGATCGCGATTCCGGCGTATCAGGATTACACGATTCGGGCGCAGGTGAGCGAAGGTTTGTCG
>NZ_MEGQ01000036.1:0-28141 GCF_001725585.1 Thiomonas sp. SCN 64-16
GTGGGTCAGGTCCAAGCCAAGGTCGGTCTGTTTCATGCCGTCATTGTCTCGACTGCGTGACCACCACGCCAGTGGGCGGTGGCTTTTTGAACACCATCCTTAGGAATATTGTGCAGAACGCTTTGCCGGTTTTACTCGCGACCGAGCAGACCCGCTTGGATGCGCCGGGCTGCTGAAGCCTGAAACGGTCTCAGGTTCCGTTTCAGCGCTTGAGGTTTTCCCACTGCAACACGGCACCCGCCGGGGTGTCGGCGCGCAGGCGCTGGCCGATGACGGCATCCAGCTCGGCGGCGGGAATGCCGCTGGCGGGGCGGCGCAGTTGCAGGTGTTCGCGCTGCAACACGGCGCCTGCGGGCAGGGCCGTGGACAGCACCACGCTGCGGCGGGCCACGGCGCGCACGTCGATCTCGTCAGGCCGCGGGGCCTTGATGCCGTCGCCCAGCATGGCTTCGATGCGGCGGATGTCGCGCGCCAGTGCGGCGAACTCGGCCGGTTCGCTCGAGGCGCGGTGGTCGGGGCCGGGCAGCTTGCGGTCGAGGGTGATGTGCTTTTCGATCACGCAGGCGCCCAGGGCCACGGCGGCAAGCGCGGCGGCATTGCCCAGGCTGTGGTCGGAATAGCCGGTGGGCAGGCCTGTCTCAGTGCCCAGGGTGGCGATGGCGCGCAGATTGAGCGCCTCATCCGGCGCGGGGTAGGCGGAGGTGCATTGCAGCAGGGTGAGCGCAGAGGCCCCCACGCTCGTGCTTTGGCCTCGCTGCCCCCCGAGGGGGCTGACCCCGCCTTGGGGCGGCCCGGCGGCGGGGTCAGGCGTGTCTTCGCAGGGGTGTGAACCATAGTGCGCCCACGCCGCCCGTACCCAGCCGACGGCCTGCTTGACTTCTTCCAGCGTGGCCATGCCGGTGGAGAGAATGAGCGGCAAGCCGGTGGCGGCAGCCTTGGCGAGCAGCGGGCGATTGACGATTTCGCCGGACGAAATTTTCAGCCGCCGCACGCCCAAGCTGACCAGCAGATCGACCGCGTCTTCCGAGAACGGGGTGGACATGAACTCGATGCCCAACCGTGCGCAATGGGCAGCGACGATCTGGTGCTGCTCGGCGCTGAGTTCGAGCTTGCGCAGCATGGCGAATTGGTCGGTCTCGCCGGTGGCGCCTTGCTGGTAGGCGGCGGTGGCGGTGCCGGGCAGCGCGAGGTCTTCGGCGCGGAAGGTCTGAAACTTGACTGCGTCGGCCCCGGCGGCGCGGGCGGCTTCGACCAGTTGCAGCGCGAGGTCGAGTTGGCCGTTGTGGTTGACACCGGCTTCGGCAATGAGAAAGACGCGGTTGTTGGGCATGTCAGTTCCGCGCGGCCGTTCCGAAGGGACTGACACCCCCTCGGGGAGAGGCGAGCGTCGCGAGTCAGGGGGTTGTTTCATTCTAGGTTCCGGAGTTCTGCCGGGCATAGTGCCACTCGGCCAGGGCGAAGTCGTCGGCGGTGTCGATATCCACCGAGCGTTGCGGCGGCATGGCGTAAGCCGCTACGGGCACGCTCCACAGGCCGTGCTGCGCGGCGTGAGCCAGGGCTTCGCGTCGCCAGACATAGATCGAGCCATTGAGCGCCCAGACTTTGGGCGCGCTCTGGCGGGCGGTGAGGCCGCCGCCCTTGCTGATGCTGACGCTGCCGTCGGGCTGCTCTTCGACGAGGTTGAAATAGGGGTTGAAGCCGCTGTCGAACACGCTGAGCACCAGCCCCGGCGCTTCGGGGGCGTCGGCGCGGGCGAGGCAGCCGTCAAGGTCTTCTGGGGTACGCAGCGGCGAGGTGGGTTGCAGATCGACGATGCGGGTGATGGTCTGACCCTGCGCTTCGAGATAGGCCACGAGGTGTTGGATGACCGGAAGCTTGGGGGTGTCGTCGCGCGCCAGTTCCGCCGGGCGCAGATAAGGCACCACGGCGCCTGCCTCGCGGGCGATGTGCGCAATCTCTGGGTCGTCGGTGGACACATACACGGCGCTAATGGCGGGGTGCACCAGCGCAAAGCGGATGCTGTGCGCGATGAGCGGCAGGCCCGCGAAGGGCAGGATGTTCTTGCCCGGCAGCCCTTTGCTGCCGCCGCGGGCGCAGATCGTGGCGATGGTGGTCATGGGCTCAGGCCGGGGTGGTTGGGGTGAGGTGTGGATGGGCTGCGAGCAGGGCCAGCGCCTGCTCGCTCACTTGGTCGGCGGCGGTGTTGGGCGCCCCCACGCTCGGGTTTTGCCCTCGCTGCCCCCCGAGGGGGTCATCCCCACCCCGGCCCTGCCCACAAGTGGAGAGGGAGCGGCCACTCCTCCCCCACGGCGTGGGGGAGGTTGGGAGGGGGAGACGCCCGCCTTGGAGCGGCCCGGCGGCGGGGCCGTCGCGGACGGCTGCGCGCTTCATGCTGGGCTGCGCGAGCAGGGGGGACAGCGTCTGCGGCAGATCGGTCAGGTGACACGCGGCATCGGCCACGCCCAGCGCGAGATAAGGCATCGCGGGCGCGGCGATGGAATCGAGCAGTTGCAGCACGCGCCTGCCCGCCAGATGGGCTTCGAGGGCGACGGTGGAGGTGCCGGTGATGACCGCGTCCACCGCGTGCAGCAGCGGGTGCAGCGGCTCGGACGGTAGGGACAGGCGGAGTTGCGGATCATTGCCCAGCGCAGGGGCGGGCTGCGAAGGGTGTGGCCTCACGATGAGGGTCCAGTCGGGATGCGCGCGTGCACTGTCGATGCAGGCCTGCAGCACGCGTTCGGGCAGGCGTGGGTCGCCCTGGCGGCCGGGCGAAGCCGGGTGCGTGGCGGGCTCGGGTTGCAGCGCAAGCAGGATGAGGCGTTGAGGTGGAGCACCCAACTCGGCGCGCAATGCAAGACCGGCCGCGCGCGTTTGCGGGGCATTGAGGGCGTCGAAGGCCGGGTTGCCGGTGATGGCGATGCACTCGGGCGGCCATCCGGCCCGGACGAGGTTGTCGCGCGCGGCCTCGGACAACACGCAGACCCGGCTGGGATAGCGCTTGCGCGCGGCGAAAGCATCGCCCGGCAAGGCGAACAGGTCGAGCATGACCAGGCTGGGAATACCGGCCTCAGTGGCGGCATCGACCGCGGCAGATTCGCTGCGCGGCGAATTGGTCGCCAGCACTAGATCGGGCTGCAGATGGGCAACGATGCGGCGAAAGAAGTGCAGCGGGTGGAAGCCTTGCCGACCTTTCGCCGCGAGCAGCGCATCGGCTGCGGCAACGCCGAGTTGCTGCCGCAGATCCCAGGCGTTGATGCCCAGATACGCCACGGTTTCGGCTTCAAGAATGTCGGGATGGGTGTTGCCCGGCAACAGCGCGCGGCCCAATGCCAGGGACTGAGCTTGTTCTTCGGGCGACAGCAAGTGCAGCAGATCGGCGTAGCCCAGCGGCGACTCACCCGCATCGCGCGCCACGCGGGCCGCGGTGGTTAGGGCCAGCAGGGTGATGTCGAGATCGGGCTGCCGTGAGCGCAGGACGCGCAGCACCGGCAGCATCATGGCGATGTGGCCGCCGCCGTAGGCCACGGCGAGGATGCGCTGCGCCCGGCTCATGCGGGAAGCTCGGGCTCGAATTGCTGCGCCCATAGCTCCAGCGCGGCCAGCGCGCGCAGTTCGCGGGTGTGGTTCGCCGCGCCCGAGACATGGTCGTCGAACAGCTTGCGTACCGTGTCGGCTTCGAACAGCCGCGCGCCGATCGCGTTCGGGGCAAACAGCAGCGCGGCCAGCCAGGCCTTGCGCGGCCCGCGGAACCATTCGCCGATGGGAACGGTGAACATCTGCTTCTTGCGGTGTGCGAGGTCGGCGCCGATGAGGGGCTCAACCGCGCGCTTGAACCAGTGCTTCTTGTCGCCGTCCTTCAGCTTGGTGTCGCCAGGGGCGCGGAAGGCGAACTCCATCAGGCGCCAATCGAGAAAGGGCGTGCGCGCCTCCAGCGACACCGACATGCCCATGCGGTCGGGCTTGACCAGGTTGTTGCCGGGCAGCAGCAACATCATGTCCAGAAACAGCATCTGGTTGACGCGGTCGAAGTGCGTGGCCTGCTCGAACCAGGGCGCGGCCACGTCGCGCACGCTGTCCACATCGGCCAGCTTGGCGCGCAGCCAGGGCTGCAGCAGCGCCGCGCGGGCCTGCGCGCCGAACAGGCCGGTGTGCTCCACATAGTGCTGGGCGAAGTCGGCCGCGGGCAGGTCGCGCAGCGCGGGGTCGGCCATGAAGCTGGCGTATTTGTCATAGCCGGCGAACAGCTCGTCGCCGCCGTCGCCGGTGAGCACGACTTTCACATCCTGAACGGCGAGTTGGCTGACGCTGCGCGTGGGCATGAACGAGGCGTCGCCGTGCGGCTGGTCGCAGTGCCACAGCACGCGGGCCCAGTCGTCGAGCATGTCGGGCTGCACGATGCGCTCGCGGTGCGTGGCGCCGAAGCGCTGCGCGGCTTCGCGTGCGTAGGGCGATTCGTCGAAGCGCGGATCGGGAAAGCCGATGCAGAAGGTGCGCGCAGGTTCGCGCACATGCCGCGCCATCAGCGCCACGACGGTGCTGGAATCGACCCCGCCCGAGAGAAAGGCGCCGAAGGGCACATCGGCACGCAGCCGCAGCTTCACTGCGTCGTCGATCAGATCGAGGAATTCTTCCTGCCACGCGGTGAAGGTCTGCGACGCGGGTGTCTGCTCCGCCAGGCTCCACCAGCGGCGGGTGTGGCTGCCGCTGCCTTCGACGGTGAGCACCATGCCCGGCATGACGTGACGCACGCCCGCGAACAGGGTGAAGGGCGGCGGAACGTAGTTGTAGGCGAGGTAGTGCTGCAGCGCGGGCAGATCGAGCGCGGGACGGCCCGGCAGCGCGGCGAGCACGGCCTTGATCTCGGAGCCGAACAGTACCTGCCGGCCGTCGTCGTGCACGAACAGCGGCTTGACGCCGATGCGGTCGCGCACCAGATGCAGCCGTGGGTTTTCGGCATCGCGCCCGTCCCAGATGGCGATGGCGAACATGCCGTTGAGCCGCGGCAGGAAGCCCAGCCCTTCGCGCTCATACAGTCGCAGCAAGACCTCGGTATCGCTGTGATCGGAGTGGAAGCGCACGCCCCGGCGCTGCGCCTCAGCGCGCAGTTCCACATGGTTGAAAATCTCGCCGTTCTGCACCAGGGCGATGCGCCCGTCGTCGCTGACGAAGGGCTGGTGACCACCGGCGAGGTCGATGATGGAGAGCCTTCGGTTGCCAATCGTCACGCCTGGAGCGGTGAAGGCGCCGCTGTCATCCGGCCCGCGATGAACCAGGCTGGAGTCCATCGCGGCGAGGGTTTGCTCACTCAGGTTCCGGCCGGTCCGGTCGAAAAATCCATAAATTCCACACATGGCGGGATTGTCGCGCTTTGACGGCGCGGGTCAGTTGGCGTTGCGCCGGAACAGTTGCACCACGGTGAGGCCGATGATGCGCAGATCGACCAGCAGACCGTGGTGTCGTGCGTAGTCGAGATCGGCCTGCAGCCGTTGCTGCGGCGTGGCGCTGGAGCGGTAGAGGGCCTGCGCCAGCCCGGTGATGCCGGGGCGCACGCGGTGGCGCAGCGCCCATTGATCTTCGGTGTAGTTGCTGCGCTGCGCCGGCACATCGGGGCGCGGGCCGACCAGGCTCATGTCGCCGCGCAACACGTTAAGCAGTTGCGGCAATTCGTCCACGCTGCTGCGCCGCAGGAAGCGGCCGACGCGGGTGATGCGGGGATCATTCTGCCTCGTGTTGTAGGGGCCGCGTTGCGACGCGTCCACCACCATGCTGCGGAATTTGTAGAGCTGAAAGGGCTGCGTCCCACGTCCCACGCGGGTCTGGGCGAACAGCACCGGGCGGCCGGAGTCCAGCCACACGGCCAGCGCCGCCGCGACCATCAGCGGCGAGAGTAGCAACAGCGCCAGCAGCGCCAACAAGATGTCGAACAGACGTTTGGCCACGGAGGTTCAGCGCGGCGTCAACGTTGGCCCAGACTCTGGGCGACGCGGGTGATGAGGTCGATGGCCAGCAGCCGGTCGTTCTCGATCTCAGCGGGCTCTCGCTGCGCCAGCACCTGCACGGCATGATGCAGACGATGGATTTCAGCGGCGTAGATGGCCCGCCAGTCGGAATCGGGGGCTTCGATGCGCTCGCGGTTGAAGGTGCGCGACAGAATCACGCTGGTCGAACCCAACCGCAGATGCTCACCCAGCACCACGCGCCCGGGCAGCAGGCCTTCGTCCAGCCGGGCGATGCCGCCGAAGCCGAAGCGTTTGCCCTGCTGCTGCGCCACGGCGGCGACGCGATCGACCACGCCGCCCGCCAGCGGCTGGAACATGAAGCGCAGGCCCAGTTCGCGGTGCAGATCGTTGAGGCCGACGTAGATTTCGTCCAGCCCTTCCAACTCCGCCCACTGCGGCAGGCTTTGCAGCGCGTCGCGGGTTTCGAGCAGGGCGATGGTCTGGGCACGGCCGGCCACCAGGGCGACGAACTGAGCCACGGCGTCGGCACTGCGGAACATCGGCAGCATGAGGTGGCTGGCGCCGCTGGCGATGGCCTGATCGATCTCGTTGGCGCTGGCCTCATGCAGGGGATTGATGCGCACGATCAACGCCGCTTTCGGCACGGCCTGACGCACGCGGGCCACGTCCTGCGGCACATGATCGGAAATGAAGGTGCCCAAGCCGCCCTGGCGCTCCTGCTTGCCGTGCTGCTCCAGGTCGACCATGATCCGCGTCACGCCGCAGCTCACGGCGAAAGCGGCAAAGTCGGGATCGTTGGTGATTTGGATGAGGTCCATCTTGAGCAAGGTTCAGGCAGCGCGGCGCAGCCGACGGGAAGTGTAGCGATCGCGCACCAGCCGTCCCAGCGGATCGAAGCGCAGCAAGGCCCACACGCCGGCGGCGAACAGCACCGCGGCCAAGGCCAGATCCAGCGCCCAGGGCAGCGGCGTTGATCGCAGCGCAGCGCCTGTCGTCGCCAGCACCAGCAGCGCCGCCAGCAACACACCCGCGTTGCGCCACTGCGCATCGGCCTGATGCCGCGCCAGCCGCCACCACAGCACCGCGGTGGCCGTCCCCCAGGCAGCGCCATACGCTGCCAAGCCGCGCCAAGACGTGACCGGCAGTAGGGCGCCGACGAGGGCGAGCGCGGCGAGCCCCGCGCCGTAACCCAGCACCTGATCGGCGATACGACGGTGGCTGTTCAGCCGCGTGGCCAGCACCAGTTGCGCGGCCTGCAGCGGCAACAGCAGCAAGATCCAGCGCATGGCTTCGGTGACCTGCTGCTGGGCCTCGGCGGTCATGCGCCCCCAGCCGAACAGCAGGCGAATGACGCCCGGCGCCGCCACCATGCCCGCCAGCGCGATGAGGGCGGAGAGCCACAGCATCGCCCGCAGCCACTGGCGCGTTTCCAACTGCGCGCGGGCGGAATCGCCCTGGCTTTCCGCAGCGCTCAGACGCGCCAGCGCCAGCGCCGAAGCGACCGCGAAAACGGTATGCAGCGGCAACTCGCCCACCCGCTGCGCATACTGAAACACCCCGAGTTGCCCCGGCCCCGCATCCGACATCAGGGCGCGCGCCGCCAGGGTGTAGAGCACCGTCAGCCCGGAGGCCGCGAGCGCCAGACCGAGCGCGTGCAGGCTGGCGGTGTCCGGCCAGGTGCGGCCCGGTGCGGCAGCAGGCAGCGCGGCGCGGCTGGCCCTGCGCATCAGCAGCAGTCGCGCCAGCGCCGCGATCACCACCCCGCCGGCCACCCAGGCGAACTGGCCGGTTTGCGCCGCAACGATCAGTCCGCCGATCAGTCCGAGGTTGAACACCACCTGACCCGTGTACTGCCACTGCAAGCGCCCCTGGGCCTGCAGCATGGCGTTGCCCACCATCGCCACCGCCCCGGCAGGCAGGGCGACCAGGGCCGACCACCCCAGCGTCTGCGCCGCCAGCGCCGCCTCCGGTGCATTCAGCCCGGGGGCGAGCAGATGCACGATCGCAAGCCGCTCCCACCACACGACCATGCCCGCCAGGATGAACAGCAGGGCGGCCAGCCGCGACCAGCGCGCGCCCTCCGCCGCGATATGCGCCGCGTCGCGCCCGGCCATGCGCGGCACCATCACCGCCGGTATGGCTGCCCCCCACAACAGACTCACCGCAAGATCGGGAAAGGACAGCACCACCAGCGCGGCGTCGGCGTGGCCGCTCAGGCCGAATTGCGTGGCCACCACCACGTCACGCACCAGCCCCAGCAGGCGGCTGGCCGCCAGAAGCAGCAGGCTGAGCGAGAAAATGCGCAACATCGACATGGACGGGCATTGTGCCTGCGACAGCCTCCTAGGCCGATGGGAAACACAAGGGGGCTTTACGCGCTCATCGAAGTATGTCTATAATTTTGGCTCTTTAGCGCCCGTAGCTCAGCTGGATTAGAGTACTTGGCTACGAACCAAGGGGTCGTGGGTTCGAATCCTGCCGGGCGCACCAGTCAAAAGCCGAACGCCTGAACCAGTCCTGGTTCAGGCGTTTTGTTTTGTGCGTCGCTCGGTCAGCGAAGGGGATGCGGCATGGCGACTGAGCATCACTGGTAAAAAGTGAGCAGAGTGAAGAGTCCACAATAACGGCCGTATGACCTGCTCCTGTTCTCTCTGCCCATGACCGACGATATCCGCCCCGGCTTGTTCATTCTGCAGGGCAATCGCCTGGAATTGCTGCGCGATGCCCTGCTGGAATGGCTGGCGCAGCAGCCGCTGGCGCCGCTGGAGGAAGAGGTCATTCTGGTGCAGAGCAATGGCGCTGCGGAGTGGCTGAAAATGGCGCTGGCCGCGCAGGGCGGCATTTGCGCCGCTACGCGGGTGGAACTGCCAGGACGGTTTCTGTGGCGCACCTATCGGCAGGTGCTGGGGCGTGCGGCCACGCCGTCGCAATCGCCGCTGGACAAGCCGCTGCTGACCTGGCGCCTGATGCGGCTTTTGGGTGCCCCCATGGCCGAGCTACACCCGGCCCGCCCCCCGTGGGAGTCAAGGAAACTTGGGGCGGCCCAGCGTTTCCTTGAGGGCGGCACGCTCGATGCGGACGTTTGCGCGCCACTGTTGCAATATCTGCAGGGTCAAGACCTGCTGCGCCGCCTGCAGCTGGCGCAGCGTCTGGCCGACCTCTACGACCAGTATCAGATCTACCGCGATGACTGGCTCGACGCCTGGGCACAGGGCCGCGATGTGCTCATCGATGCGCTCGGGCGCGCGACGCCCTTGCCCGAAGATCAACGCTGGCAGGCCTGGCTGTGGCGCCGGGTTCTGGCCGAGCTGAGCGAAGCGGAGCGTCAATCCACCCGTGCGCAGGTGCAGCGCGCCATGCTGCAGGCGCTGAATACGGCCGATATCGCAGCCGACCCGACCCGACCCGCGCTGCCGCGCCGGGTGGTGCTGTTTGGCGCTTCGCATCTGCCGGCCGTGGTGCTCGATGCCCTGGTGGCGCTGTCGCGGTATGTGCAGGTGCTGATCGCGCTGCCCAATCCCTGCCGTTATCACTGGGCCGACATCATCGAGGGCCGCGAGCTGCTGCGCGCGGCACCGGCTCGCAGGCCGCTGCGGGCGGGCGACCTGGCGCAGGTCAGTCTTGAGGCCATGCACGCCCACGCTCACCCGCTACTGGCGGCCTGGGGGCGGCAGGGACGCGATTTCATGCGCCAGCTCGACGCCTTCGACGAGCAGGCGAACGCGGCAGACAGGCCTGGTCTGCCGCGGCACGACCTGTTCGACGACGCGCCCGGTGACACGCTGCTCGAACAGGTGCAGGCCGCCATCCGCGATCTGCTGCCCTTGCCCGAACATCCTCGCCAGCCCATTTCCGCAGCGGATCGTTCGGTGGTGTTTCACATCGGCCACAGTGCGCAGCGCGAAGTCGAAATCCTCCACGACCAGTTGCTGCATCTGCTGGCGCAGCCCGGCGGCGAGCGCCCGCTGCGGCCGCGCGACATCGTGGTGATGACGCCCGACATCGCCCCGTTCGCCCCGGCCATCCGGGCGGTGTTCGGCCAGTATCCGCCGGGGGATGCGCGCTTCATTCCCTTCGACATCGCCGACCTGTCGGCGCGGGCGACCGAACCGCTGTTGCTCGCGCTGGACTGGCTGCTGCGCCTGCCGCAAGAGCGCATTCTGGCCTCCGACATCAGCGCCTTGCTCGATGTACCAGCCATTGCCCGGCGCTTCGGCCTGAGGCCCGAAGACCGGCCAAGGCTGACGCAATGGATCGCCGGCGCGGGCGTGCGCTGGGGGCTGGACGTCGACCATCGCGCCCATCTCGGCCTGGGCGCCTGCGGCGAGCAAAACAGCTGGCGCTTCGGCCTGCGCCGCATGCTGCTGGGCTATGCCGGGGCGGGCGAAGACGGCTTTGAGAACATCGTGCCCTTTGACGAAATCGGCGGGCTGGATGCCGCCCTCGTCGGGCCGCTGGCCGATCTGCTCGACGTGCTGCAAGCCTGGTGGCGCACGGCCCTGCAAAACGCCACGCCGAGCCAGTGGGCGCAACACGCGCGCGATCTGCTCGACGCCATCAGTCTGCCGCAAGATCTGCGCGAGCGCGAAACCCGCGCCCGTCTCGACGATGCGCTCTCCACCTGGCTCGACCATTGCGCCGCCGCGCAGTTCGACGAAGCCGTGCCGCTGCAGGTGCTGCGCGAGAGCTGGCTGAGCGGGCTGGACGAGGCCGCGGGCAGCGGACGCTTTCTCGCCGGTGGGGTGACCTTCTGCACCCTGATGCCGCTGCGCGCCATTCCCTTCGAAGTCGTCTGCCTGCTGGGCATGAACGAGGGTGACTATCCGCGCCGCAGCCCGCGCAGCGACTTTGATCTGCTGCATCAGCCCGGGCAATACCGGCCCGGAGATCGTGCCCGGCGCGAAGACGATCGCTACCTCATGCTCGAAGCGCTGCTGTCGGCGCGGCGCATGCTCTATGTGAGCTGGGCCGGGCGTAGCCCGCGCGACAACACCGAGCAGCCGCCGTCGGTGCTGGTGGCTCAGTTGCGCGACTACCTCGCCGCGGGTTGGCAGGGCGAAGGGCAGCGCGATCTGCTCGCGCAGCGCACCACCGTCCATCCCCTGCAACCCTTCAGCCGCCGCTACTTCGAGGGCGACGCCGCGCTGTTCACCTATGCCCGCGAGTGGCGGCAGGCGCATGGCGGCGTGGCCGAGAACGGGACCGGGAACGGAAATGGGCCGATGCCGTTCGAGCCGCTCACCGAACCGCTGGGTCTGCAGCAACTGGCCCGCTTCCTGAAAAATCCGGTCAAGGCGTTTTTCCGCACCCGGCTCGACGTGGTGTTCGACGAACTGCAGACGCAGGACGACGACGAGGTCTTCGCGCTCGACGGGCTCGACCGCCACAGCCTGCTCAGCCACTTGATCGACGATCCGCAGGCCGCCGTGGATGAAGGCATCGAGGCGGCCCTCGCGCGCCGGGTGCGTCAGTTGCAGGGCAGCGGGGCGCTGCCCATGCGGGCGCTGGGCAGCAGAGTGGCGCAAGGTCTGGAGCAAGAGGCGTTGCCGCTTTTGCGCAGTTGGTCCGACTTGGCACAGACCTATCCGCAGGCGGTGGACAAGCGGGCGTTGATTGTCGAGCACCAAGACCTGCGGCTGGACGACTGGCTCGACGGCCTGCGCACAGGCGGCCAAAGCCCGATCTGGATGCAGCTCAGCGCTTCAAGGTTGAGCGATGGCAAAGCGCAGGCGCGCGCCGAAAAGCTGATCGACGCCTGGGTGCGGCAGTTGGCGGCCAGCGCCTGCGGTCATGCGGTGCAGGGCGTGCTCATTGGCGTCGATGCGCGGGTGGATCTGCCGCCGCTGCCTCCGGCTGAAGCCAGAGATCACCTTCACACCCTGCTGGCCGCCTCGCAAGAGGGCATGCGCCGCCCGCTGCCGTTCACCGCCCGCACCGCCTTGGCCGAGCTGAAAAATGGCAAGGGGCAAGAAGCCTATGAGGGCGGCTATTCCACCTCAGGCGAAGTCGAGGAGCCCTGCCTCGCCCGCACCTTCCCCGACTTTGCCAGCCTGAGCGCCGATGGGCGCTTCAAGACTTACCTAGCCGAGCTGTTCCAGCCCTTGTTCGACTGGGCGGCGCAGGCCGTTGTCATCCGCCACGGCCAGACGCCCGCTGCGGGCACGAAAGAAGCCGCATGACCGCCATCCCGGATCCCCTCGATGCCCTGACCTTGCCCCTGCAGGGCAGCCGCCTGATCGAAGCCAGCGCGGGCACCGGCAAGACCTGGACCATCGCCGCGCTCTACCTGCGCCTGGTGCTGGGCCACGGCGACGAAGCTAGCGCGTTTGCCCGCCCGCTGAGTCCCGAGCAGATTCTGGTGATGACCTTCACCCGCGCCGCCACGCGCGAACTGGCCGAGCGCATACGGGCGCGTCTGGTGGAGGCGGCGCAGTGCTTTCAGGGCGCCATTGCACCCAAGGCGGACGATGAATTTCTGCTGCGCCTGCTGGACAGCTATCCACCGGGAAGTGCGCGGCAGACCGCCGCCTGGCGCCTGGCGATGGCGGCACAGGCGATGGATGACGCGGCCGTGTTCACCATCGACGCCTGGTGCCAGCGCATGCTGCGCGAACACGCCTTCGACAGCGGTCATTCCTTCGACGAAGACCTGCTGGCCGACGAAGGCGAACTCACCACGCAGGCGGTGCACGACTTCTGGCGGCAGCAGGTCTATCCGCTTTCTGGCGCGGCGCTGGACGGTGTGCTGCAGGTGTGGCCGGACGTCGGCGCGCTGGAGGGTGAAGTGAAATCGCGGCTACGCGCAGCCCAGGCCGGGGCGCCGCCGGTCGCTGACAAGGACGACTCGCTGCTCGATCTCTGGCAGCGGCTGGGCGAGCCGCAGCAGGCGCAGGTGAGCACGCTCAAGGCGCAATGGGCCGAGCGTATCGCGAGCATGCGGCAATGGCTGTGTGCGCTGGTGCAGTCCGAGGCCAACCCGCTGAGCAAGAACAAATATGGTTTGAAAAGCGTTTGCGGCTGGTTTGACGCGCTGCAAACCTGGCTGGATGACCCCGCGCAGCAGCAGCCCGATCTCGACGATAAAGCTTGGGCCAAGCTCACGCCCGACGGCTTGCGCGCTGGCTGCAACCAGGGCAAGCAGGTGGAGCCGCCAGCGGTGTTCAACGAGGTCGAGACGCTGCGCGCGGCGCTGGCCGATCTGGCGGACCTCGTTCCCGAGCTGCAGACCTATGCGGCCGCTCAGGTCGATGCGCGTCTGCGGGCGCTCAAAGCGGCCAGCGGCCAATTCAGTTTTCACGACCAGCTCGAACGTCTCGATGCGGCGCTGGCCGGGCCGCAGGGCGAGCGGCTGCGCTCGCGCATTCTGGAGCAATATCCCGTTGCGCTCATCGACGAATTTCAGGACACCTCGGCGCTGCAGTTCAGCATGTTCAATCGCCTCTACGGCATCACCACGGCGCAGACCACGCACAGCGCCGTGCTGCTCATCGGCGATCCCAAGCAGTCGATCTACGCTTTTCGCGGCGCGGATATCGCCAGCTATCTGCGCGCGCGGCAGGCTACGCAGGGGCGGCACTCAGCGCTGCAGACCAACTACCGCTCGACCGCGGAGGTGGTGCACAGCGTCAACCAACTGTTCGAGCGGCGCGAACAGTCCGCGGGCGCGGGCGCTTTTCTGTACCGGGGCGATAAGGCGTCTGACGCGGACAACCCCGTGCCCTTCATCTCGGTCGGTGCGCGCGGGCGGGCCGAGCAATTGATTTGTTCCGAAGGGCTGGTGTTTGCGCTGACCTGCGCCGTGCATCAGGCGCTGGAATCCAAACGCGATGCCCGCGAGCGGTTTGCCGCGCATGCGGCTGCGCGCATCGTCAGTCTGCTCAACGATGTGCAGGCCGGCTTCCGTCAGGCCGACGGGGGCTTCGCGCGTCTGCGCCAGTCTGACATCGCCGTGCTGGTGCGCGATGGCGAAGAGGCTCGCGCCGTGCGCCGCGCGCTTCAGCGCCGGGGCGTGGCTTCGGTTTATCTGTCGGATCGCGATTCGGTGTTTGCCTCACCGGAAGCCGCCGATCTGCTGCGCTGGCTGCGTGCCGTGGCTGAGCCGCGCGACGGGCGTCTGGCCCGCGCCGCATTCGCCGCCCCAACGCTGGGGGCGACGATAGCCGAGCTGGCCGCGCTGGCCACCGATGACGACGTGTTCGAAAACCGGCTGGCTTTGCTGGCCGAACTGCAGACCATCTGGCTGCGTCAGGGGGTATTGCCCATGCTGCGCCAGACGCTGCACCGGCTCGATCTGCCTGCCCGCTGGTTGAGCGAGGAAGACGGCGAGCGCCGCCTGACCAATGTGCTGCATCTGGCCGAACTGCTGCAGACCGCCAGCGGCACACTCGACGGCGAGCAGGCGCTGATTCGCTGGCTGCAGGAGCAAATGGCGGGCCAGTCCACCGAAGAACAGGTAGTGCGGCTGGAAAGCGAGGCTGATCTGGTGCGCGTGGTCACCATCCACAAGTCCAAGGGGCTGGAATATCCGCTGGTGTTTTTGCCGTTTGCCACCGCGTTCAAAGAGGCGAAGGACGGCGCCGACGACCGCGAGCGCCTGCGCGAAGACCTGCGGCTGCTCTATGTGGCGCTGACCCGCGCGCGGCATGCGCTGTGGGTCGGCATCGCCGCGCTGAAAGTCGGCAAAGGGTCGGTCTGCATGCTGCATCGCAGCGCCATCGGCTATCTGCTGGGAGGCGATACGCCGCGCACGGGCACCGCCATTCCCGGCCTGCTGCGTGAGACTTTTGGCGACAGCCCGGCGGTGCAGATCGTCGATGCGGCGCAGGAGACCGAGCTTCAGCGCTTGCAGGCTGCCCACCCCGCCCCGGCCTTGATCGAGCCGCCCAACTATCACGCCCAGTTCGAGCGCAACTGGAGCATCGGCAGCTTCTCCGCGCTGGTGCGCGATCTCACCCCACGCTCGACCCAGCAACCCGCTTTGCAAGCGGCCCTGCAAGACGAACTGTGGGCGACCGAACCGAGCATGGAACAGCCCTCACCTGCAACTCTGCAGCCGTCTGCCGCGCGCCATCGCTTTCCGCGCGGCGCGCTGGCGGGCAAGTTCGTGCATGAACAACTGGCCTGGCTGGGCGAGAACGGTTTCGCCCTTTCAGCCCAGCAAACGCAGGACAGCCTGTTGCAACGCTGCGCCCGGCAGGGTTGGGATGCGCCGCGTTCGGCCGATTTGCTGGAATGGTTGAGCGAAGTGCTGGTCACGCCCTTGCCGCCGCTGGGGGTTGCGCTGCCCGAGATTGGCACGCTACTGGCGGAAATGGAATTCTGGCTGCCGGTCGATCGCGCGCGCGCGGCCGAGATCGACGCCCTGTGCCAGCGGCACATCCTGCCGGGCCGCGCCCGCCCTGAGCTGACCGAGCGCACTCTGCACGGCATGGTGATGGGATTCGCCGATCTGGTGTTCCACCACGCGGGCCGCTACTGGGTGCTCGACTACAAGAGCAATGTCCTCGGCACCGACGACGCCGACTATTCGCAGCAGGCGCTGGAGGCCGCCGTGCTCGAACACCGCTATGACGTGCAATGCGCGCTCTACATGCTGGCCTTGCATCGCCTGCTGCGGGCTCGGCTGCGCACCGCCTACGACCCGCAAACGCAGCTTGGCGGCGCGATTGATCTGTTTTTGCGCGGGGTTCGCGGGCCGCAGTCGGGCTGCGTGCACATTCCGCCCGACGGGGTCTTGCTCGACGCGCTCGACGCCCTTTTTGCGCAGCGCGAGGAGGCCGCATGAGGCCCGCCCCGACCAACGCGCCGAATGCGCCGACCCAGCGCGTTCTCGACGTGCTGCACGACTGGGCAGAGCAAGGCGTGCTGCGGCGGCTGGACGCTGCGCTGGCCCGCTTCCTGGCTGAACTCTGCCCGCAAATGCCGCCAGAACTGGCGGTGGCCGTGGCGCTGCTCGCCGATCTGGAAGGGCGCGGTCATACCTGCGTGCTGCTGGGCGAATTGCCGCAACACCTCATCGCTTTGAAAGAGCGCGCCGCCACGGCGGGCGCGCCTGCCCTGTCGCCCGATGTGCACTGGCCCGACGACGGCGAGCGGCTGCTGCGCGAGTGCCCGGCCGTTTACTGCGAGGGCGAGCCGGACCACGGCGCGCCGCTGGTTTTCTCAAGAGAACGCAGGGCCGCCCCAAGTTCCCTTGACCCCCTCGGGGGGCGGGGCGGGCGTAGCACGACCCTGGGGGCGATGGAGGCAGGACGGCTGTATCTGCGCCGCTACTGGCGAGATGAGAACACCGTGGCCGCGCGGATTCACCAGCGTCTGCAGCATGAAGCCGAGGTCGATGCACCCGCTGCTGCAGCCCTGCTGGCACAGCTTTTCCCGCCTGCCGACGATACGGAAGTGGACTGGCAGAAACTGGCGTGCGCGGTGGCGCTACGCGGACGTTTCACCCTGCTCACCGGCGGTCCCGGTACCGGCAAAACACATACTGCGGCGCGGCTGCTGGCTTTGCTGTGGGCTTTGAGATCCCAGCCCGGCGCGCTGCGCGTGGCGCTGGCGGCCCCCACGGGCAAGGCCGCAGCCCGGCTCAAGCAGTCCATCGACCGCGAGCTCGTCAAGCTCGCCGCCCTCCCCGGCCTGGCCGAACTGTCGCAGCGCCTCGGCCCGGCACGCACCCTGCACAGCCTGCTCGGCGCGCGGCCCGATACCCGCCGCTTCGCCCGCAGCGCCGCGCAGCCCTTGGAGGTGGATGTGCTGCTGGTCGATGAGGCGTCCATGATCCATCTGGAAATGATGGCCGCGCTGCTCGACGCCTTGCCACCCACGGCACGGCTCATTTTGCTGGGCGACAAGGATCAGCTCGCTTCGGTGGAAGCCGGTGCGGTGCTCGGCGAGCTGTGCACCGGGGCGGAACAGGGCCGCTACACGCCGCAAACGGCGCAGGCGCTGCAGGCTCTGTGCGGCGACCGTATTCCTCAGCCCTTCATCGACCCCGCCGGCCCCGCGCTGTTGCAGCGGGTGGTGATGCTGCGCAAAAGTCATCGCTTCGGCGGCGCCATCGGGCAACTGGCCCAGGCGGTGAACGCGGGCGACGCCGAGCGGGCGCAGGCGCTGCTGCAGCAGGCCGACGATGCGGCGGTGCGGCTGTTGCCCTTGCCCCAGTTGCTGGCGACGGTTGCCGCCCCTGTTGCAGCCCCGGCGCTGGTCGATCTTGCGGTGCAGGGCCGCGATGGCGCCAAGGGCTATGCCCACTACGCCGATTTGCTGCGGCAGGGGCCGACGGCTGAGGCAGATTGGGACGCCTGGGCGCAGCGCGTGCTGCAGGCTTTCGATCAGTGCCGCGTGCTGTGCGCGGTGCGCGAAGGGCCTTGGGGCGTGCAGGCGCTGAACGAGGCCATTGCCGCGCGGCTGGACGCGCTCGGCCTGCTGCACGGTCGCGGCGCGTGGTACGCGGGTCGCCCGGTGATGGTCACGCGCAACGATCACGATCTGGGCGTGCTCAACGGCGATGTCGGCATCACCTTGCCGACGGGTACGCAGGGTTTGCGGGTGGTGTTTCTGCAGGGGCAGAGCCTGCGCTCGGTCAGCATCAGTCGTCTGGCCGATGTGCAGACGGCGTTCGCCATGACGGTGCACCAGTCGCAGGGGTCGGAGTTCGATCACACCGTGCTGGTGCTGCCCGAGCGCCACGCCGGGCTCAGCCGCGAGCTGATCTACACCGGCATCACGCGCGCGCGCCGCTTTTTCACCCTGGCCTGCGCAGACACGCAGACGCTGCATGAGGGCATCCAGCGCGTCACGCACCGGGCCAGCGGATTGCTCTCGCGCATCGATAAACTGCCTACATGAACAAAGCCTTTGTCCGCGAACAAACCTCAGACGCCGACGACGACGAGGACGGCGGCGCCCAACTCCCGCCGCTGCCGCCGGGCGGCAAGAATTACCTCACGCCGCAGGGCTATGCCCGGCTGCGCGCCGAACTCAAGACGTTGGTCGAGGATGAGCGCCCGAAGGTCGTCGAGACCGTGTCGTGGGCGGCGAAGAACGGCGACCGCTCGGAAAACGGCGATTACATCTACGGTAAAAAGCGTCTGCGCGAGATCGACCGGCGCATCCGTTTTCTCACCAAGCGGCTGGACATCGCCGAAGTGGTCGATGCCAGTCTGCAGCACGGCAACGATCAGGTGTTTTTCGGCGCCACCGTGCGCTACGCCGACGACAAGGGGACGGAGCACACCATCACCATCGTCGGCATCGACGAGACCGAGCCGCTGCAGGGCAAGATCAGCTGGATTTCGCCGGTAGCGCGCGCGCTGCTCAAGGCCCGCGAAGGCGACAGCGTGAGCCTGCCGACTCCGGGCGGCATCGCGACGCTGGAAATTCTCGAAGTGACCTACCCGCCTCGCGGCTGAGGTCTGCGCCCAGCCTTGGATGCGCTCAGGAGTTGCCTGAGCCCAAACCCGCGGTGCGGTTTTTCGCCCGGCTGGCGCGCACCACGAATTGCAGGCGACGCAAGGCGCGCAGCACGTCGGCCAGATGCTTGCGGTCGCGCACCTGCACGACGAAGCGCAGCTCGGTGGTGGCCTGCTGCGTGTCTTCGTCCATGGTGACGTGGGCGATGTCGCTGTCGTGCTCGCTGATGGCGGCCGCCACGCGGGCGAGCACGCCTTTGGTGTTTTGCACAATCACGCTCAGGCCGGTTTCGAAAGGCCGGGTGCATTCTTCCGCCCAGCTCAGATCGATCCAGCGGTCCGGGTCTTTCTGGAACAGGCGCCGTGCGATGTCGCAGTCTTGCTGATGCACGATCAGGCCTTCGCCCTTGCCCAGATAGCCGATGATGGCGTCGCCCGGAATGGGACGGCAGCAGGTGGCGTAGCGCACCGAGATGCCTTCGCTGCCGTCAAGCTGCAACGAGGTCTGGGCGTCGTGGGTGGCACGGCTTTCCAGACGTTCGATGGTGTCGAGCAAGGGCGCGGACAGCGCGTCCTGCGGGGAGACGAGCGCCACCACGCGCTTGGCCAGAATGTCGGCCACGCGCTTGCCCAGGCCGATGTCGGCGTACAGATCGTCGCGCGACTTGAAGCCCGTCCAGCGCAGCAGTTTGTCCCACACGGCGTCGTCGAGCGTGAGCAGATCGAGATGCTCGTGCCGCAGCGCGCTTTGCAACAGACGACGGCCCAATTCGACCGACTCGGCCTGCTGCGTGGTGCGCAGCGCGTGTCGAATCTTGGAACGCGCCCGCCCGGTGCGCACGAAGCTCAGCCAGCTCGGATTGGGGCGCGAGGCCGGCGCGGTGATGATCTCCACCACATCGCCGCTGCGCAACTCGGTGCGCAAGGGCACGAGCGCGTTGTTCACCTTGGCCGCCACCGTCTGGTCGCCCAGATTGGTGTGAATGGCATAGGCAAAATCGACCGGCGTGGCGCCGCGCGGCAGCGCCAGAATGCGCGACTTGGGCGTGAACACATAGACCGCGTCGGGCGCCAGATCGACCTTGACAGTTTCGAGAAAATCGGCCCAGTCGCGGTTCTCGGTCTGGATGTCCAGCAGCGATTGCAGCCAGGCATTGGTTTGCGCCTGCTGCGGGGTCGGCTTGTCTTCCGGTGTTTTGTAGAGCCAATGGGCGGCCACCCCGCTTTCGGCAATGCGGTGCATCGCCTCGGTACGGATCTGAAATTCGACGGGATTGCCGTTCGGCCCGATCAGCGTGGTGTGCAGCGACTGGTAACCATTGGCCTTGGGGATGGCGATGTAGTCCTCGAACTTGCCCGGCATGGGCTTATACAGACTGTGAAGCACGCCCAGCGCCCGGTAGCAGTCGAGCACATCGGGCACCAGCACGCGAAAGCCGAAAATGTCTTGAATATGCGCAAAGCTCAGGTGCTTGCTGCGCATCTTGCGATAGATGGAATACAGCGTTTTTTCGCGGCCGAACAACTGCGAGGGCACTTGCGCCTCGTTCAGTGCCGCCTGCGCAGCCGCCAGAATCTTTTCCACCAAACCGTGCCGATTGCCACGGGCAGCCAGTACGGCGCGCGACAGCACGGCGTAGCGGTTGGGGTGGCTGTTGGCAAAGCCCAGGTCCTGCAGTTCGCGGTAAACGAGATTGAGCCCGAGACGGTGCGCGATGGGCGCGTAAATGTCCATCGTCTCGCGCGAAATGCGCACGCGCTTGCTCGCGGCCATCGCCCCGAGAGTGCGCATATTGTGGAGACGATCGGCGAGCTTGACGAGGATGACGCGAATGTCGCGCGCCATCGCCAGCAGCATTTTGCGAAAGCTCTCCGACTGGTTTTCCTCGCGGTTGGAGAACTGCAGCTTGTCGAGCTTGGTCAGCCCATCCACCAGATCGGCCACGGTGCTGCCGAAATGCTCGATGAGTTCGGCCTGGGTGATGCCCTTGTCTTCTGCGGTGTCGTGAAGCAGCGCGGCCATGATGGCCTGGGTGTCGAGCTTCCAGTCGGCGCAGAGCTCGGCAACCGCCACGGGATGAGAAATGTAGGGCTCGCCGCTGGCGCGGTATTGCCCGAGATGCGCCGCATCGGCGAAGCGGTAAGCCTCGCGGATTCTTTGCAGATCGGCTTCGGGGAGGTAGGCCTGAAGTTTGTCGAGCAGACTGGCCAGACTCACGCAGACGTGCCGGGTTGCAGCCGGCTCATCGCCAGTCGCGATCGCCGCAGGCTCGGGCTCGGCCGTGGCATTTTTAGACCGCGCGCGCGGTCGCTTGATTGTGGCAACCTGATCCGCAGCAGGCACAGCCAGATCCGTGACCGAGGCTTTCGGATCGGGCGTGGCGGTGTGGCTGCTGGGCATTTTGAAATCAGGTGGGTACTTTTTTGAGCATCTCAATACCGGTCAGGCCCGCGGCGATTTCGCGCAGGGCGGTGACGGCGGGTTTGTCTTTCGATTCCAGCTTGGGCGAATGACCTTGCTCCAGCATGCGGGCGCGGTAAGTGGCGGCCAACACGAGCTGGAAGCGGTTGGGGATTTTTTCCAGGCAGTCTTCAACAGTAATGCGAGCCATGATGTCAGAGTTCCAGTTCAAAGGATGCCGAGGGCGCGAAAAACCTCGGGATGGGAAAGGCGTTGCGCGGCATAGCGTAGCCGCTGCGCGGCGACGACTTGCTTGAGATCGCGCAAGGCGTGCGTAAAGTCTTGATTCACAATTATAAAGTCGAAGTTCTTCGCCTGCGCCAACTCGATGCGGGCTTCACGCAGACGCTGCTCGATGACCTCGGGCGCGTCTTCCGCGCGGCGGGTGAGCCGTTGCCGCAGTTCCTCGAACGAGGGCGGCAGGATGAAGATGCTCACCGCATTGTCGAATTGCTTGCGCACCTGCGCCGCGCCCTGCCAGTCGATTTCGAGCAGCACGTCCATGCCGTCGGCCATGCGGCTTTCCAGCCAGCGCTTGGAGGTGCCGTAGCGGTTGCCGTGCACCTCGGCCCATTCGAGAAATTCGCCTGCGTCGATGCGGCGCTGAAATTCGGGGTTGTCGATGAAGACGTAATGCACGCCATCGACCTCGGCGCCCCGAGGCGCGCGCGTGGTGCAAGACACCGAGAGCTGGATGCCCGAGTCCTCGGCGAGCAAGGCGTTGACGAGGCTGGATTTGCCCGCCCCACTGGGGGCGGCGACGACAAACAGGTTTCCGGGAAACTGGGAGGACACGTGGCAGCCTGATTTATTCGATGTTCTGCACCTGCTCGCGCATCTGCTCGATCAGGACCTTGAGTTCGAGCGCAATTTCGCTGAGTTCGAGCGCGGCGGATTTGGAGCCCAGCGTGTTGGCCTCCCGGTGCAGCTCCTGGATGAGAAAGTCCAGCCGCTTGCCCAACTCGCCGCCCTGGGCGAGCAGATCGCGCAGGGTTTGCAGGTGGGCCTGAAGGCGGTCGAGCTCTTCGGCCACGTCGATGCGAATGGCAAAACTGGCGGCTTCCTGCAGGCGACGGTCGTTGAGCGTTTCGACGCTGGTCTCGGCGCCGGTCAAAGCCGCCAGCGCTTCTTCCCAGCGGGCGGTGAACCGCGCTTGCTGGCGCTCCACCGCGAGGGGCACGATTTCGCGCGCCCGGGCGGCATATCGACCGATCTGTTCGATGCGATCGAGCAACAGAGTGCGCAGACGGTCGCCTTCGAGCGCGCGCGCCGCGACCAGCGCGGTCAGGGCCTGCTGGGTGGCCAGGCTGGCGACCTGCGCGATTTCGGCAGCGTCGGCATGATCTTCCTGCGCGCTGCCGATGAAGCGCAGCACTTCACCGACCGAGAGCGGGGCGAGGTGCGGCGCCAGGGCGCGCAAGGCGGTATCGAAAGCCAGCAGCGGCGCGGCGGCGCTGGCGTCGGGCATGGCGGGCGCGCTTTGCGGCGCTTCGAAAACCGCGCGGCAGTCGATCTTGCCGCGGCGCAGCGTCTGGGTGATGGATTGCCGCATGGCGGCTTCCGCACCCCGCAGTTCTTCGGGCAGCCGGAAGGCGATGTCGAGAAAGCGGCTGTTGACCGAGCGCAACTCGATATGGATCTTGGCTCCGCTCGAGAGTTGTGCACTATTTTGGCCGTAGCCGGTCATGCTATAAATTGGCTTCAATCGCATCCCCTTTGCGCGTATTTTTCCACACTCCTTTCGCCGGTAGGCTGCTAGCCTTCGTTTTCATGGCCACCTCGTCCAAATCCAAACCCGCCCCACTCGCTCCTGAATCGCAAGTGGGCGGCTACCGCATTGTGCGCAAGGTCGCCAGCGGCGGTTTCGGTGTGGTGTATCTGGCACTGAGCTCCGATGGGCAGAAAGTGGCCATCAAGGAGTACCTGCCGGCCTCGCTGGTGGAGCGGGGGCCGGGCGAGTCGAGCCCGGTGGTGCCACCCGACAAACTCGCGCTCTACCGTCTGGGCCTGAAGAGTTTTTTTGAGGAAGGCCGCTCGCTGGCGCAGATCTCGCATCCCAGCGTGGTCAGCGTGCTCAACTTTTTTCGAGAAAACGACACGGTGTATATGGTGATGAATTATCTGGAGGGCGCCTCGCTCCAGGAGTTCGTCATCACCGCAAGAGAACTCAAGCGCAAGAAGATTTTTCGCGAGTCGACCATCCGCTCGCTGTTCGATGACATCCTGCAAGGCTTGCGCGTGGTGCATCAGCACAAGATGCTGCACCTCGACATCAAGCCGGCGAACGTGTTCATCACCGATGACAACAAGCCCATCCTGATCGATTTCGGCGCGGCGCGCGAAGTGCTCAACCAGCAGGACAAGCGCTTTCGCCCGATGTATACGCCTGGTTTTGCGGCCCCCGAGATGTACAAGCGTGAGGGGGCGTTCGGCCCGTGGACCGATATTTATGCCGTCGGCGCCTGCATCTACGCCTGCATGACGGGCTACCCGCCTTACGAAGCACCGCAGCGGCTGGAGAAAGACCGGCTGCAGGCCCAGCTCTCCAAGCTGCGAGGCGTGTATTCAGACAATCTGATCGAGATCGTGGAGTGGTGCATGGCGCTGGACGCCATGGCGCGTCCGCAAAGCGTGTTCAATCTGCAGCGCGAACTGGGTGCGGAAAACGCGCGGCGCTACACCAATCTGACCATGGGCGAGAAGCTCCGGCTGCACATTGACGAATTGGTGAACGATACCAAGTCGCAAGTACAGAAAGTGCGGGATGTCACCCGGTTTGGCTCGCCCGTCCAGGCGGTGCAAACTCCGGGGCCTGAGCAGGGCAAAGCAGCCGCGAGGGAGAAGAATTGAAGTTTTCGGTGTACCAGGTGAGCCGCCGCGGCGGTCGTGCGACCAACCAGGATCGCATGGGCTATTGCTACACGCGCGAAAGCGCCTTGTTCGCTCTGGCCGATGGTTTGGGGGGGCACCCGCGTGGCGATGTGGCGGCGCAACTGGCGCTGCAGACCATTGCCAATCTGTTCCAGCAAGAAGCGCGGCCGCGTCTGCGCGACCCGCAGGAATTTCTGCGACGTTCGATTTTTCGGGCGCATGAGCAAGTCCAGCGTTATGCGCAAGAAAGCGGGTTAACCGATTCGCCGCGCACGACGGTGGTGGTCTGTGTGCTGCAAAACGGCGCTGCGCACTGGGCGCATGTGGGCGATTCGCGGCTGTATTTCATGCGTAACGGCGCCATGCTCACACGCACCCGTGATCACTCGCATGTGGAGCAGAAACACAAAAAAGATCAGCCTAGCGGCCTCTCTTTGCTGCAACCAGACGGCCCGACGCGAAACATGCTGTTCACCTGCCTGGGATCGGGGCAGCTGCCCATGATCGAGGTGGGTTTGCCGCAGGCCATGCGGCGGGGCGACATCGTGCTGCTGTGTTCCGACGGGCTATGGGGGCAGATCCCCGAATCGGTTCTGGTGCGGCAGTTCGGCCAGCAGGTGCTCTCCGATGCGGTGCCCGAGGTGGTGGAAATGGCGCTGCGTCAAGGCGGCGCCGACTCAGACAACGTCACCGCCCTGGGCGTCGAATGGGAGGCCGATCCCGAAGAGCTGGAAACCTCTCTGCGCATTGAAACCGAGAGCATGCAAAGAGGTGGGTTCAAGTCCACCATCCAGAGCGAGCTGGCTGATCTGCAGGTCGAAGAAATGAACGACGCGGATATCGAACGTTCAATCGCTGAAATCAACGCCGCCATCCGCCAGGGTGCGGCGCGTAAATAACGTTTCCCCTACCGATTACTTCCATGCAAAACACCCCTCCTGCGCGAGAAGGTCGCGGGCTTTCGGCGCTGCGCGCGATTGCCATCGAACGTCATTTCACCCGTCATGCCGAAGGTTCCGTGCTAGTGGCTTTTGGGCATACCCGTGTGCTGTGCACCGCCTCGGTTGAAGAGCGCGTGCCGCCGCACAAGCGGGGCAGCGGGCAGGGCTGGGTCACGGCGGAATATGGCATGCTGCCCAGGGCGACGCACACGCGCGGTGAGCGCGAAGCCAAGCGCGGCAAGCAGCAGGGTCGTACCGAGGAGATCCAGCGCCTCATCGGCCGATCGCTGCGCGCCGTGTTCGATTTTTCAGCCCTGGGTGAGCGGCAGATCACGCTCGACTGTGATGTGTTGCAGGCCGACGGCGGCACGCGCACCGCGGCCATCACGGGCGCCGCCGTGGCCGCGTGGGATGCCTGTCAGTGGCTCATGGCGCAGGGCCGCATCCCGCAGAACCCAATGCGTCAGTTGGTTGCCGCCGTCTCGGTCGGCCTGCTGGGCGACGATTACCGCCTCGATCTCGACTACGCCGAAGACAGCCAGTGCGATACCGACATGAACGTGGTGGGCACGGCCGACGGGGCGCTGATCGAAGTGCAGGGCACGGCCGAGGGCGCGCCGTTTTCGCGGCAGCAGCTCGACGGCATGATCGACCTGGCGCAACGCGGCATCGCCGAACTCGTCGCGCTGCAAAGACAGGCGCTGGAGATCTGACGGTGGCGGCGCCGACGTCTGCAACTTGGCGGATCGTGCTGGCGTCCGGCAATCCGGGCAAGCTCGCCGAGCTCTCGGCCTTGCTGGCGCCGCTGGGGTGCCAGGTGCAGACCCAAGGCGAATTTCATCTGGCCGAGGCCGAAGAGCCGCATCCCACCTTTGTCGAAAATGCGCTGGCCAAGGCGCGTCACGCCAGCTTTCACACCGGCCTTCCCGCACTGGCCGACGATTCGGGTCTTTGTGTGGAAGCGCTCGGTGGACTGCCGGGCGTGCGCTCGGCCCGCTTCGCGCCGCAGGTCGAGGGGCCTCGGGCCGAACAGGACGCCGCCAACAACCGTTTGCTGTTGAAACAGATGGAGGGCCAGACCCTGCGCCTGGCGCGCTTTGTGAGCATCGTGGTGGCGTTGCGCCATGCGGCCGATCCCGAGCCGCTCATCGTTCGCGGCGAACTGATCGGGCAGATCGGGCACGCGGCGCAAGGGCAAGGCGGTTTCGGCTACGACCCCTTGTTCGTGCTCGCGGATGGCCGCACCCTGGCGCAATGTGACGCGCAGGAGAAAAATCGCATCAGTCACCGCGGTCAAGCTCTGCAAACCCTGCTGCCTCTGCTGCGCACGCATTGGGGCTGGACGGCGGCGGCGTCAGAGCGCCCCCAGGGCTGGGCAACCCCCACCCCAACCCTCCCCACAAGTGGAGAGGGAGTGATCTCACCTCCCCCACGTCGTGGGGGAGGTCGGAATGGGGACGGCCCAGCGTTTCCTTGAGCATGACGTCTGGGCTTGCGTGAATCAAAAGCACATTCCAATCGTTGACCGCAGCGCCGCATCCGGCCCGGCCATCGATGCGGCGCCACAGCGTGCAGCGCAATCGCTGCCGCACTACATGCGGCCCGGCACCTTGCAATTCAGCGCGCTGCCGCCCCTCAGTCTTTATGTGCATCTGCCGTGGTGTCTCAAAAAGTGCCCCTATTGCGATTTCAATTCGCATGAGTGGCGCGCCGGTGGGTCGATTCCCGAGCAGGCCTACTTGGCTGCGCTTCGCGCCGATCTCGATGCGGCGCTGCCCCTGGTGTGGGGGCGGCGCGTCATCTCCGTCTTCATCGGAGGCGGCACGCCCAGTCTGTTCTCGCCCGAGGCCATCGACCAGTTGATCACCGACGTGCGCGCCCGATTGCCCCTCGTCGCCGATGCCGAAATCACGCTGGAGGCCAACCCGGGCACCTTCGAACGAGATCGGTTTGCGGCGTTCGCACAGGCGGGCGTCAACCGCCTGTCCATCGGCGTGCAGAGTTTCGACGACGACCGCCTGCGCGCGCTCGGCCGCGTGCACGATGCGCGCCAGGCGCACGACGCGGTGGCCGAGGCCGCGCGCCACTTCGCCAGCTTCAATCTCGACCTGATGTTCGCCTTGCCTCAGCAAGACATGCCGGGCTGCAAGGCCGACGTCCACGAAGCGCTGGCGCACCAGCCGCCGCATCTCTCGCTCTATCAGCTCACGCTCGAACCCAACACCCTTTTCGCCCGCCACCCACCCCCACTGCCCGACGACGATCTGACCGCCGACATGCAGCATGCCGTGGCCGATCTGGCGGAGGTCGCCGGGCTGCAGCGCTACGAAGTCTCCGCTTACGCCGCGCCCGGGCACCGCTGTCGCCACAACCTCAACTACTGGCAATTCGGCGACTACGTCGGTATCGGCGCTGGCGCTCATTCCAAGCTCACTTTTGCGCATCGCATCGTGCGTCAGACCCGCTGGCGCCATCCCCAGCGCTACATGGAGCAGGCCGCGCAAGGCCTTGCCGTCGAAACCGAGGTCGAGGTATCGCGCAGCGACTTGCCGTTTGAATTCATGCTCAACGCCCTGCGTCTGCGCGAAGGCGTGCGCGTCGAACTTTTTGCCCAGCGCACCGGCCTGCCACCCTCGGCCATCGAAAAGCCCCTGCAAGCCGCACAGGGCAAAGGTTTGCTGGTCGGTGATGCCGATGTTCTGCGAACGACCCCGCTCGGATTCGACATGCTCAACAACGCACTCGAACTGTTCCTGCCCCGATCAAGTCGCGTCGCGCCCAGATAGAATACGCGGCTTGGCCCAGCGGTAGGGCTGATCAACAGGAAGCGTGGCAGAGTGGTCGATTGCACCGGTCTTGAAAACCGGCAACGGGCAACCGTTCGTGAGTTCGAATCTCACCGCTTCCGCCAGCTCATAGAACTAATCCCCTATTTCAAAGGCGGACAGAAGGCTCCATTGCTCGCGCGATTGAAGAAAAGCTGTCAGCGCGGCATGGCATCCGGCGTGTCAGGACAGACCCGGAAAATTTCCGGGTCTAGCAGCCGGAGATTCCCGCGACCTTGCCGCCGAGAAGTCTGACTTTGGTTCGGGCGAAACCTACGAAGCGGCCTAGCGCGCCGTTGACCTCCAGGAGGAACGCGTCGTCGTCTTCGCCGGGTGACTTGCCGCTGACCACAATCGGGTCGATGAGGTCGCGGTAGTCGTCGGGTTTGATGCGCGGCTCAAGCCGTTGCAGGCGGGTTTCAAGAGTTTTGGTCACAGGTCACAATTCCAATGCT
This sequence comes from Thiomonas sp. SCN 64-16, assembly GCF_001725585.1. Taxonomy (NCBI): domain Bacteria; kingdom Pseudomonadati; phylum Pseudomonadota; class Betaproteobacteria; order Burkholderiales; genus Thiomonas; species Thiomonas sp. SCN 64-16. The sequence goes on from NZ_MEGQ01000036.1 coordinate 27,921, forward strand.
TCGATGCGCGCCTCCAGTCGGCAGTTTGATGCCCGCGAATCAGGATTTGAAGCAAGGATGCTGAAAAATTCAAATTTGGAGGGAACCGTTGCGAATGTGCGTAGAGTATTTCAGCAGCCTATTCGTATGGTCGCCAGTGTCAACTGCTGCATGAAGATGCTTTACAAGAACTCAGATCGATCGGGTGATGCGCAGTGGCAAGGCGCGGCGATGAATCAAGC
>NZ_MEGQ01000037.1:0-25627 GCF_001725585.1 Thiomonas sp. SCN 64-16
ACGCATTGCCACCGCCGCCGAATCGGCATAATCCGACCGTCCTGCCTGGGGCAGTTTGACCGGCCATAAGTGGAGCAGTTTGGGGTGGCCAGCGGGGATCTTCCGGCGGGCACCGGCAAGAAGCTGCTGCGCTATCCCACCGTGCCTGCCGTTCGTATGGGCCGCTTGGCAGTCGATCAGGCATTCAAGGGACAAGGTCTTGGCGGTGCGCTGTTGGCTGATGCGCTCGACCACGCCGCCCGTTCGGAGATTGCCGCCTTTGCCCTGATGGTGGACGCCAAGGACGAGGCGGCAGCGGCTTTCTACCGGCATCACGGCTTCATCGCTTTGCCAGACTCGCCGCTGACCCTGTTCTTGCCGCTGGCGACCGCCCAGCGCTTTTGAAAGACGCCCCGACGTACTTTGCATTGCATTTTGTGAGGCGACGCCAGCGAGGCCAAAAACTTATCCCCGAAGCGCGAAGAATCGCAGCGCGCTCTTGGGCAGGCTGCCACCGGCCTTGGCGCCATCGCAGGGCACGGCGAATTCCACCCGTTTGCGCCCCGCCTGCTTGGCCTGCAGCAGTGCGGCGTCCACGCGCTGATAGATCGCGGGAAAGTCTTCATCCGGGCACAGTTCAGCCACCCCGGCGCTGAAACTCAGGGGAATGCGCCGCCCCGCGCTGTCCTGCACCAGGGTCTGATCGCTGAACGCAACCAGCAGCCGCTGCACCACGACGAGCGACTGCTGCACCGGCGTGTCGGGCAGGAGGAGCATGAACTCCTCGCCCCCCATGCGCGCCACGCGGTCGCTGGGCCGGATCAGCCGTTTGGCCTGCGCCACCAGCGCCTTGAGCACGGCGTCGCCAGTATCGTGGCCGTGGGTGTCGTTCACCGCCTTGAAGTGATCGAGGTCGAGCAGCGCCAGGGTGAGAGGCTGGCCCTGACGCACCACGCGCGACTGCATACGGGTGAACTCGGCATCCAGCCCGCGGCGGTTGAGCGCGCCGGTTAGCGGGTCTTCCTGCAATTGCTGGCTGACCTGTTCCAGTTCGCCTTCGAGCGAGCGGATGCGCTCTTGCGCCGCCTGCGCCTGGCGCTGCGCCTCGGCCAGATGCACGCCGAGTTCGCCGCTGCGCTGCTGCATATTGCGGCTGTCGTCGAGCACATCCTGCACCAGATCGCGGATTTCGTCCCACTCGCGGCTGCTCTGCAATTGCTCCAGCCGGGCTTCCATGCGCTGGTTGTATTCGCCGCCCTCGGCGGCGTAGTCGCCCAGCTTGCGCACCAACAGATCGATCAGCGCCTTGGCGGTGTGATGCGCGTCGTCTTCGCTCTTGCGCAGCACGCTGTGGCGCACCAGTAGATCGCGCACGGCGTTCTGCGCCGATTCGATGCGCTCGGGGACCAGCGGCGTCTGCAATTGCTCGCGAATCGCCGTGGCCTGCACGCCTACCCAGGCCTGCGGCACCAGATCGCCGAGATGATCGAGCAACAGCCGCGCGAGTTCAATCAAGCCGTTGCGCACCGCGTCTTCGGTGGTTTGCTCGCGGTCGATGGCCAGCCAGACTTCGCGCGCCTGCGTGCCCAGGTCGGCCGCCTGTTCGGCATTTTCCGCCGCCGCCATCAACTCGCGCAGCAGGCGCTGCGCGGTGTCGTGCGCGCAAAAGGGGCGCACGCCAAATTTGAGGGTTTGCAGCCAAAGCTCGCGCCATTCGCTGCCTGCACGGCTCAAAGCGTCGTCGCGGGTTTCAATGGGGGTGGACACGCTCTGACTGCCGCTGCGCGCGGGCAGCGCACTCCAGCGCTCTAGCAGTTGCTCCAACTCGCGCCACTGGGCCTGCGGCGTAGGCAAGGCGACGAGGCGGTCGAGTTGCTGGCGTTTTTGCAACTGGGTCAGCCCGCTTTGCGAGCGCTCCCATTGCTCCAGCAGCCGGGGCAGCGCACGGCCCCAATCCGGGCTTTCCGGCGATGGCTCTGCGGACGGAAGCGCTGCGCCATTTTGCAGACCTTCAAAAACGCGGCGGTAGTTGTCCGGGGTGGGCTGCAGCTTGAGTTCGAGCAAGCGCTTGAGGGTGGCGCGCGCCTGGTCGGAAATGGTGGGCATGTGAATCCGGGTGAATGTGGTTTGGTTTGGTTTGAATTGAATCGTATTGCAGCCGACTCAAGGCAAATGTAAATCCGGTGAGTCTTTGGGCTCGCCGCCCGCTTCCAGCCGCCAGAGCCAGGCGAGCAACTCCGCCACGGCGGTGTAGAGCGCCGGGGGAATTTGCGTGTCGAGATCGACCGCCATGAGCAGTTGCACCAACTGTGGCGACTCGTGGACATACACCCCCGCCTCCTTCGCCCGATTGATGATGGCTTCGGCCACCAGACCCTGCCCCTTGGCGACGACTTCCGGCGCGCCCGCGGCATCGGCGTCATAACGCAGGGCGACGGCCTGCCGCAGTTCAGCGCGCTGCGGCGGCTTGGTTGGCCGCTCGGCACTCATTCGGTAGCTCCATCAGCAAACGAGCCAAGCTGCACGCCACCGATCTCCAGCCCGGCTGACTGCAGCGCCGCGCGCAATTGGGGCAGCGCCGCGTCGATGCGCTCCTGCGCCTGCGGGCTGCGCCGCAGCAGCAGATCGACGCGGTTACCGTTGAGCTGCAGACGCGCCTGCACCGGGCCCAGCTGCGGCAGTTCAAGTTCGACCTGGGTGCTCCACGAGCGCTCGGGGGCCGCACCCTGCCGACGGCTGCTGTCTTCGGGGTCGGGCCGCAGACTCCAGCGCGCCGTCTGGCCGGGCCACAACAGCCCTTCCCAGACGATCTGCCCCTGCATCAGCGTCTGCAACTGCTGCTGCACCACCCCATGCAATTCAGCGGGCAGGCGTGCGGCCAATGCGGCCGGATCGCTCGCCGTCTGCGGCCCCGCCTGAACGGTCTGGTAAGCCGCCAGGGCCGCATGGCGCGGGGTGGGCGCAGTCTGCATGAAAGGCGTGGTCGCGGGCGCTGCGCTGGGCTGGGCGCTGGCGCCATGCCCCGCCTGGACGGCGGATGCAGAAGAAGACGAAGGCGTTGCAGTGGCGGTTTGCAGCAAGGGCGAGAGCTTGCCCTGCGGCTGCGTCAGCAAGGTCGACAGGGGCTGCTGCCCCTGCGCCCAGGCGCCCAGATGGCTTTCGTAAAACAGGCCGCTGTTGCTCAGCGCGCTGGCCAGCAGTTGCGCGGCCTTCTGGGGCGGCTGGGCAGGGTTGGACCAGACCGGCGCGGCTGCGGCCGTCGCGGCGCGGGCGTCCGCGCCAAGGACGCTGACATTCGCGCTGGCGCCCGCGGCGGTGTTCGCAGCAGAAGCGCTCGCAGACGCCTGCATTTGTTGCAGCAGACCGAGCAACTGCCCCGGGCCGGACAACTGCGACTGGGCGGCTGCCTGCGCCGCCTGCTGCGGCGCGAGCAGAAATTGCGGCTGGCCGCCCTGCGATCCCAGGTAAATCAGCGGCAGGCGCGCGCCGACCTGGGGGGTGGCTCCGGGCAGAGTGGCGCTCACCAGGGCGTTGCCCAGCCGCAGCAAAACCTGCGTTTGCGCCCGCCCACCCGCCGCCGCTGCCGCTAGGTTGGCCGCAGCGGGTGTGGTGGTCTGCACCTGAACCACCTCGGCCTCGAACGCGGTGCCCGGAGCGGCGACAAACGCCGTCGGTTCGGTCCGGGCAGCGCCCGTCGCCCCGGCGGGCGTGACCGACGGAACGCCGCCGAGGATTTGCGCCGGGTTCATCTGGCCTCAGACCGGCTCTTGGCGCAGGTGGATGATGAGCTCTGCCTCGGCCTCGCTCAGGCCGCAACGCTCGGCAATCTCGCGCACGGGCATGCCCTGGCGGGCTAGGGCGCGCACCTGCGCGCCCACGGCGTCAGTAGAAATCGCAGCGGCAGGTTCGTGGAGCACAGGCAGGTCGGTGGGCTCGGCGGGGCTGGGTGCCGGGGAAGGTTCGGAGAACTGCGATGGCGTTGGAGTGGGAGGCGTTGCAGGTGCATCTGCGCGCGGCACCAGGGTGAACAGCGCCGAGGGCGGCGGGGTGGCTCTATCGCGCTCGTGCTCCAGGGTCTGCACGCGAAGCTGCAGGCCATGAACCTCATCGCGCGTTGCCGCCAGCAGGTCGAGCATGCGCTTGAGGGTGAAGGTCAGTGCAATCTGCAGCGCCACGATCAGCGCGGCGAAAACGAGGAGGATGAGGGTCATAGTGGCGCGGGGGATCGGAGAAAAGTCAGAAGGCGGTCACATCCTCTTAAGCGCGGTCGTCGATATGCCGCCCCCGAGTGGCGTCGGGATCGGGCGCTTCGGTCGGGGTGGCGTCTGGCGCGGCGGGCGGCGCAGAGCCCGAGGGGGAACGGCTGGCGGACGGCTGGCGATCCGGGGAATCGCGCCGCCCCCGCCCGCCGCCATCGGGCAGGCGCGAAACCGGGTCGTAGGGGCTCACCGGGTTGATCGTCGCATCGTCCATCTTCACCTCCCGCCAGACTGTGCCGGATGCAGATCAGGCCTGCAGACTTCAGTGCGCAAAGTAGCTCTGCAGCCGACCTTCGATGATGCGGGGATTTTCGCCCTCGGCGATGGCCACCAGGCCGTCCACCTGCATCTCCTGCAATTTGGCGCGATTGTGCACGATGCTCTTGAGCTTGTTGGCCACCGGCAGGAAAAACAGATTGGCCGAGCCCACGCCATACACCGTGGCGACGAAGGCCACGGCAATGCCGCCGCCGAGCTTGCTGGGGTCAGCCAGGTTTTCCATCACGTGAATCAGGCCGAGCACCGCGCCCAGAATGCCGACGGTGGGGGAATAGCCGCCCGAAGATTCATACACCTTGGCAGCCTGTGTGTCGTGATGCTCGACGGCGCCGATTTCCTGCTCGAGGGTGGAGCGAATTTTTTCAGGATCGGTGCCGTCCACCAGCATCTGCAGCCCTTTTTTCACGAACGGATCGGGCACCGACTCGATCATGGCTTCGAGCGCGAGCAGACCGTTTTTGCGCGCGGTGTCGCTCCATTCCAGAATCTGCTTGATCGTCTCCTGCGGATCGCCTTTGGGCGGCAGCACCATCCAGGGCAACATCTTGAGCGAACGAATGAACACCTTGAGCGGAAACTGCAGCATGACGGCGCCCGTGGTGCCACCCATCACGATGAGAAAGGCCGTTCCCTGGATGATGGAGCTGATGTGCCCGCCTTCGAGCATCTGCCCCAGCAAGATGGAACCGAGCGCGACCACGACGCCGACAATGGTCAAAATATCCATGAAAGATTCCCCGTCCCTGTGTTGTTATGGCGCGGCGCGGCGGCCCGCACCGCTGGCTGATTGCTGATGCGCCTGCAGCCGCGCGCGCAGTCGCATGACCGCCTGCTTCATGAGCTGGCTAACCCGCGATTCGCTCACTTCGAGCACCCGGCCAATGTCTTTGAGCTGCAGGTCTTCCTGGTAATACAGCGACAGCACCAGTTTCTCGCGCTCGGGCAGGTCGGCAATGGCAGCCTGCAGATCACGTTCGAGCTCGGCGTCCTGCAGCAGCTCTTCGGGCAGCAGGCTGGCTTCGTCGGCCTTGCGGTCGGCGTAATCACCGCCGTCGTCGTGCGTGAGGTCTTCGAGGTAGACCAGTTGCATGCTGGTCTCGGCCAGCGCGTCGTAATACTCGGCCAGTTCCCAGCCCAGATGCGCGGCGAGTTCGCCGTCTTCCGGATGGCGACCCAGACGCTGCGTAAGCAGTTGCTCGGCGCGCTCGATCTGGCGCTCTTTGGCGCGGCTGCGGCGCGGCAGCCAGTCGAGCTTGCGCAGTTCGTCGTAAATCGCGCCACGAATGCGAATGGCGGCGTAGGTCGCGAACTGTGCGGGCGACTGCATTTCGCCGCGGTCGAGCGCGTCCCACAGGCCGATCATCCCGGCCTGTTCCAGATCGGAGAAATCGACCGAGGCCGGCAGTTGCGCCGCCATCTGGCCCGCGATGCGCCGCACCATGGGCAAATGCTTGCTCAGGCGCTCCTCGCGGGTTTCGGGGGCGGGATAGAGGCCGGGTTTCATCCGATCGGGAGCCGTGTCTACGGAGCAGCGCGCCCTCAGGCGGCCTGCTCTGCCCGCAGCCACTGCTGCATGAAAAATTCGATGCGACCGCTCGGCCCCTGTGGCAGCGGCCAGTTCTTCACCCGTGAGGCCAGCGCGGCAAAGGCGACGGCGGACGCGCTCTGCGGTGCGGACTCGACCACGGCGCGCTGGCTGCGCACCGCCGCACGCAGGGACGCGTCCAGCGGAATGCTGCCCACCAGATCGAGCGACACGTCGAGGTAGCGGTCGGCCACGCCGGTGATCTTGGCGAACAGCGCCTGGCCCTCGCGCGCATCACGCACCATGTTCGGCAGCAGGTGAAAGCGTTTGAGGCCGTATTGCTTGCTCAACACTTTGATAAGCGCGTAGGCATCGGCCACCGAGGCGGGCTCGTTGTTCAGCACCACGATGAGGTCTTGCGCGGCGCGGCTGAAAGTGAGCACGTCGCCCGCGATGCCCGCAGCGCAATCGACCAGCAGATAGTCGAGCGGAATATCGAGCGTGCTCACCGCATCGATCAGCCGCGACTGCGTGGCGACGTCGAGCGACGCCATACCGGCCACACCGCTGGAGGCGGGCAGCACCAGTATGTCTTGCGGCCCGCGCACCAGCACGTCGCTGAGCTGCTTCTCGCCCGACAGCACATGGCTGATGTTGTAGCGCGGCGTGAGGCCGAGCAGGATGTCGATATTGCCCAGGCCCAGGTCGGCGTCGAACACCATCACCCGCTGACCGCTGCGCGCCAGGGTGATGGCCAGATTGGCGACCACATTGGTCTTGCCCACCCCGCCCTTGCCGCTGGCGACGGTGATGACCTTGGTCGGGGGGCGCTGCAGGCGGCGTAGTCCTTCGGCTTGATCCATGATGGCGTCTTTCTGTCGGGTCAAGCGGTACGGGCGGTTATCGCACCAACAGCGGCGGCTAGCGGAGCAGGGGCGGAGTCGAAACGGGTCACGGGGTCGTGTTCCAGCAAAGCCGTGATCTTAGCCAGCGACGGCACATGAAGGTCTTCCGGCACGCGCTGGCCGTCGGTGTAGAACCATAGTGGCACGCTGCCCTCCACCAGCCATTGCAGCGCGGCACCGAAGCTCGGACTCTCGTCGAGCTTGGTGAGAATGGCCGCCGCCACGGGCAGACGGCGGTACAGCGACCACAGTTCGGCATAGGCCGAAGGCGCCAGCCCGGCGCCCACCACCAGCAGGCGGGTGACGCCCTCGCCCAGCGCTTGCAGCCATTGCATCTGCTCGGCCATCCGCGCGTCGCGCGGGCTCAGGCCGATGCTGTCGATCAGCACATAGCGGCGGTCGGCGAAGTCGCGCAGGTGTTGCTGCAGTTCCTCGCCGTCGCGCGCCACCGTTACCGGCACGCCCAGAATGCGGCCGTAGATTTTGAGTTGTTCCACCCCGCCGATGCGGTAGGTGTCGGTGGTGATCAGCGCCACCGCCGCCGTGCCGTGGCGCAACACCAGACGGGCGGCGAGCTTGGCGATGGTGGTGGTCTTACCGGCGCCCGTCGGCCCGACCAGCGCATAAATCCCGGCCGCGGAAACCGGATCGGCCGCGACCTGCAGGCCCTTGCCGAGATAGGCGGCCAGCGCGCCGCGCAGGTTGAGCGCCTGGCTGCCCAGTTGCCGCGCCCGCGCGGTGGAGAAGCCCAGCGCCTGCAACTGTTCGCCCACAGGGGTGAGCGGCCCGGCGTCGGCCAGGCCCGACATCTGCGACTGCATCCACTGCCGCAAGTCCTGCAGTTCGTGCCGCATGGCGCCGAGTTCGTCTTTCGGCGCCATCGCTGCGGCAGGGTCGCGCATGCTGCGGTGGGCCGGGATCGCGGGGTCGGCCGCAGCGCCCGTGTGCGCGGTGGCGAGGGATGCGGCATCCTTCTGTTCCAGCGTGATCGGCGCCGCCTGCGCTGCGGCGCGCGGCGCGGCGGGGGGCGCTGTCGGCGCGGCTACGCGCGCTACGGCGGGCAAGGGCAGGTCGTGAGCAGGCTTTTGAGGGGCGCTGCCCTCCCCCTCCCAGCCTCCCCCACGGCTGGGGGAGGAGAGTTCGGTGCGTGGTGGCGACGCCTTGGCGATTTCAACGGCCTTGTTCTCTGAAGCCACCCTCGGCGTGCTCCCTCCCCACTCGTGGGGAGGGTTGGGGTGGGAAGGGGTTTGCACCGCAGCCTTAGTACCCGCCCCCCCTTCGCCCGGCTCGTCCGACGGAAACCGGCTGGCGTCGAAGTCCACCGCCGCCATTAATTCGACGCCGCCGACGATTTCCCGATTCGACAGGATCACCGCATCGGCGCCGAGATCGTTGCGGATGCGGGTCAGCACCTCGCGGGTGTTCGTTCCGGTATAGCGTTTGATTTTCACGATTCAGACTCCAGCATTTACGCCCCCAGCGTGGCGGTGACCTTGACCTGTTTCTGGTCGGGAATTTCAGCATAGGACAGCACGCGCAGCCGCGGCGCGCTGCGCGCCAGCAGCCGGGCGAGAAACTGCCGCAGCGGCGCACTCACCAGCAGCACGCCAGTCGCGCCCTGCGCTTCCATACGCTGCATCAAATCGCGCGCCTTGTCCATCAGGCGCTGCGCCAGCCCGGGTTCGACCGCGGCTTGTTGCGGGTCGGCGCGCAGGCTGGAAAGCAGAATCTGTTCCAGCTGGCCGTCGAGCACCGCGGCGGAGAGTTCCTGCCCATTGGGCGACAGACTTTGCACGATGTAGGCGCCCAGCGCCAGCCGCACGCGGGCGGTCAGCTCGTCGGTATCGCTCACCTGGCCCGCGTGTTCGGCCAGCACTTCGGCGATGGTGCGCATGTCGCGAATGGGCACGCCCTCGGTCAGCAGGTTCTGCAGCACCTTGCGCAGCCGGTCGGCGGAAATCAGCTTGGGCACCAGATCTTCCACCAGCTTGGGCGAACGCTTGGACAGATGCGCCAGCAGTCCTTCGACTTCTTCGCGCCCGAGCAGTTCGGCCGCATGGGTTTGCAGCAGGTGGTGCAGATGGGTGGCCAGCACCGTGCTGGGATCGACCACGGTATAGCCCAGCGCCTGCGCGCGGTCGCGCTGTTCCTTGTTGATCCACACCGCGGGCAGACCGAAGGCCGGGTCTTTGGTCGGCGTGCCCTGCAGATCGCCCATGACCTGCCCGGGGTTGATGGCCATGAGCAGATCGGGGAAGATTTCGCCGCTGCCCACATCCACCCCCTTGAGCGCGATGCGATAGCCGCCGGGCCGCAGTTCGAGGTTGTCGCGGATGTGCACCGAGGCGACGAGGAATCCCATCTCCTGCGCGAATTTTTTGCGCACGCCACGGATGCGCCCGAGCAGCTCGCCGCCCTGGTTGCGGTCGACCAACGGAATGAGGCGGTAGCCCACGTCGAGCGAGAGCGTGTCGACCGGCTCGATCTGCTCCCAGCTCACTTCTTCCGGCTCGGCCGGCGCTGCGGCCGCAGGCGCGGCCTGCGCCTGCGCGGCGGCCTGCTTCTGCTTTTTGAGCTGCCACCACAACACGCCGCCCAGCACCGCCGCCGCGCCGAGAAACGCCAGATGCGGCATGCCCGGCACCAGGCCAACCAGCCCCAGAATGCCCGCGGTGATGGCGAGCACGCGCGGCTGATTGAACAACTGGCTAACCAGCTGCCGCCCCACGTCCTGCCCGGTGGACACATTGCTGATGACAATACCCGCAGCCATGGAGATGACCAGCGCCGGAATCTGCGACACCAGCGCGTCGCCGATGGACAGCAGGGTGTAGTTCTGCGCCGCCTCGCCCAGACCCAGGCCGTGCATGAATACGCCGATGATCAGGCCGCCGATCAGGTTGATGAACAAAATGAGAATGGCCGCCACCGCATCGCCGCGGACGAACTTGCTCGCGCCGTCCATCGCGCCGTAGAAGTCGGCCTCCTGCGCCACGTCGGCGCGGCGCCTGCGCGCTTCTTCCTGATCGATCAGGCCAGCGTTGAGGTCGGCATCGATGGCCATTTGCTTGCCCGGCATGGCGTCGAGGGTGAAGCGCGCGCTCACTTCGGCGATGCGCCCGGCACCTTTGGTGATCACCACGAAGTTGATCACCACCAGAATGGCGAACACGATGATGCCCACCGCGTAGTTGCCGCCCACCACGAATTTGCCGAACGACTCGATCACCGCCCCGGCGGCGCCCTCGCCGTTTTGCCCGTGCAGCAGAATGACCCGCGACGCCGCGACGTTGAGCGACAACCGCAGCAGCGTGGTGAACAGCAGCGCGGTGGGAAACGCGGCAAAGTCCAGCGGCCGGGTGAGATAGAGCGTCACCAGCATGATGATCAGCGACAACACGATGTTGAAGGTGAACAGCATGTCGAGCACGAAGGTGGGCAGCGGCACCACCAGCATCATCAGGATGAGCACCACCAGAATCGGCGCGGCGAGCATGCGCCAGTCCATGCGCTTGAGCAGTGCGCGCCAGGCCGGCATGACGGTCGGGGAGGAAGAAGGGGAAGTGGCCATGGGGCTTACTCGTTCACGACAAATTCAGCGGGAATTTCCCAGTCGTCGGGCTCTACCGCCCTCTGCGGGGCAGCGCGCAACTGGAATACATAGGCCAGCAGCAGCGCCACGGCGTTGTACAGCGCCACCGGAATCTCCTGCTCCAGTTCGGCGTGGTGGTAGAGCGCGCGCGCCAGCGGCGGCGCTTCGATCACCGGCACGTTGTGCTCGGCGGCCACTTCGCGAATGCGCGCGGCCACCCGGTCGGCCCCGAGAGCCAACACCACCGGGGCGCGGTTCTTGCCCTCCTTGTAGGCCAGCGCCACGGCGTAGTGCGTCGGGTTGGTCACCACCACATCGGCCTTGGGAACGGCGGCCATCATGCGCTTGCGGGCGCGCTCGCGCTGCAACTCGCGAATCTTCTGCTTAATCTGCGGATTGCCCTCGCTTTCGCGCATTTCATCTTGCAGGTCCTGGCGGCTCATCTTGAGTTTTTTGTTCATCTGGAACAACTGCCACGGCACATCAACGGCCGCCACCAGCAGCGTGCCCGAAGCCATCCACAGAAAAGCACGGGCGGTGATCTGGCCGAGCTGCATCTGCGCCAGTTGAGGCTCCACCTGCAGCAGGCCGAGCAGCTCGCCGCGCTCGTTCCAGATCACGAAGCCCGCGATCACCGCAATCACAATGGCCTTGAGCAGCGCCTTGCCCAACTCGCCCAGCCCGGTGATGGAAAACATGCGCCCGATACCCTTGACCGGGTCGAGACGGCTGAAGTCCGGCGCCAGCGCCTCGGTGCTGAACACCCAGCCCCCCATGGCCACTCCGCCTGCCGCACTGGCCACAAAGGTCAGCGCCAGCACCGGCGCCAGCACCATGAGCCCGAGCACCAGCACTCGGCCCGCGGCCTGCAACATGGCGGCGGGGTCTTGCGAAGCGCTGGCAGAAACCGTCAGCCCGGTCTGCAGCAGCTCGCGCCCCATGTCGTAGAACCATCCCCCTGCGATGTACACCACGGCCGCCATGCCGAGCAGCAGCAGACTGGAGGTGAGATCGCGCGAGCGCGCCACCTGGCCTTTTTCGCGCGCCTGCTGCTTGCGCTTTTGCGAGGCGGGTAATTCCTTTTCCTGGGCGCTGTCTTCAGCCATGTCTTGCTCCCGCTACGTTGCAGCAGGACCGCTTTGTTGCAGCACCTGACCGGACAGGCTCAGACCCACATCCACCAGATGCTGCACCACGTTCTGCATCACCGGCATGACCAGGTACAGCGCCAGAAAACCCATGATGAAAAACATCGGAAAACCCACGGCGAACAGATTGAGCTGCGGCGCGAGTTTGGTCAGCACGCCCAGCCCGAGGTTGGCGATGAGCAGCACCCCGATCACCGGCGCTGCCAGGGCCAGTCCCAGGCTGAAAATGGCGCTGCCGCCCTGCTGCGCCAGGGTGAACCAGGTCTGCGCGGCCAGCCCCAGATTGGGCGCGACCGGCAGCAGATTGAAGCTGCGCGCAATCACCGCCAGCAAAATGAGGTGGCCGTTGACCGCCAGAAACAGCAGCATCGTGACCATATTGAGAAAGCTCGCCAGACTGGTGACCTGCACGCCCTGCACCGGGTCGAACAGGGTGGCAAATCCCATGCCCATCTGCAAGCCGATCACGCTGCCGGCGAACATCACCGCGCTGAGAATCAGGGTCATCGACAGGCCGATGGCCCCGCCGACCAACAGTTGCTGCAACAACAACATCCACGCCGTCGCCGTGCCGAACTGAACCGGCGGCATGGCAGGCAAGGCCGGGGCGATGGCCACGGCGATGAGCACCGCCAGACCGACGCGCACCATCGTGGGCAGGCTGCCCATACTGAATACCGGCGCCAGCGACAGCATGGCCAGCACCCGCACGAACGGCCAGAAAAACGCGCCGATCCACGTCTCGATCTGGGTGCTGGTGAAATGAATCATGTCGGTGCGCAGCGCGATCAGCCGCCGTTGAGCAGATGCGGAATGCTCTGGAACAGACGGATGGTGAAGTCCATCATCACATGCAGCATCCACGGCCCGGCAATCACCCCGGCCAGCCCCATCGCCAGCACCTTGGGCACGAAGCTCAGGGTCATTTCGTTGAGCTGGGTGGCCGCCTGAATCAGGCTCACCACCAGACCGACGACCAGCGCCACCCCCAGCAGCGGCAGCGCCACGAGAAAAGTCACCCACAGCGCCTGCTGCGCGATGGTGGTAATGGTTTCTGCAGTCATGTCATCCTCGAAGTCAGTGAACGAAGCTCTGCATCAGCGAGCCGATCACCAGTTCCCACCCGCCCACCAGCACGAACAGCATGAGCTTGAGCGGAAACGACACGGTGACGGGTGAGAGCATCATCATGCCCATCGACATCAGCACCGCGGCCACCACCATGTCGATGATCAGAAAGGGGATGAAGATCACGAAGCCGATCTGGAAAGCGGTCTTCAGCTCCGAGGTCACGAAGGCCGGAACCAGCAGGCTCATGGGCGTGTCTGCGGGCTTGTCCAGCGCCTTGTGCCCCGAGAGCTTGACGAACAGCGCCAGGTCTTCCTGCCGGGTCTGCCCCAGCATGAAGGTGCGCAGCGGCGCGGCGCCCGTTTGCAGCGCCTGCTGCATGGTGATCTGGTTGTCCATCAGCGGCTTGATCGCCACATCGTTCACCTGATTGAGCACCGGGCTCATGACGAAGAAGGTGAGGAACAGCGACAGCCCGACGATGACCTGGCTGGGCGGCACCGTGGTCGTGCCCAGCGCCTGCTTGAGCAGGGACAGCACGATGATGATGCGGGTGAACGCGGTCATCATCAGCAGCATGGCCGGCAGGAACACCAGCGCGGTCATGAACAGCAGGGTCTGCACGCTCAAGCTGTATTCGGTGCCGCCGCCCGCTGCCGGGCTGGAGGTGAACGCGGGCAACACCTGCGCGCTCGCCCACAGCGGTAAGAGCAGCAAGGCCGCCGCCAAACCGCGCGGCAACCAGCGCGAGGGCCGCAGCAAGTGTTCGCGCTTCATGGCTTGGCCTTTCCGCGCTGCTCAACCGCGCGCCGCAGCCAGTCGGGAAAGGTCGGCGGCAGTGCGGCACCAAGGCCCTGCCCCGCCGCTGGCGGCTGCAACTCAATGGGCGTGCTCAGCACATGCAGACAGGCCAGCCCCTGAGCGCTCGACCCCAGCAGCAGTTGCTGCTCACCCACCTGCACCAGCAGCAGACGCTCGCGCGGCGCCAGGCTCAGGGTAGCCAGCACCCGCATCGGCCCGCTCGGCGTGCGCAGGCCAGTCTGAAAGCGTTTGAGCAACCACAGCGCGGCAACCAACACCACGATGACAACGACCAGACCACCGAACACGCGCAGCAGTTCGGTCCAACTCAGCGGATCGGGCAAGGCAGAGGGCGACATGGCGGCGACGATTTCCTGACGTTTGCACGTCCTGCCGTCGGTCGATTGACGCCAGAGCGGGAAAAACCCCCGTCTGCTTCACCTCGACCCGTCATGCGGCAGGACTTCTGCCCCTGTCTTTGCAATCCGCGGGCCAAGGCCGCATGTCACGCAAAATACCCCTGTTTCCTCATCCAAGGACTTTCATGCGACTGATCGGCAACATTCTCTGGTTCATCCTCGGCGGCTTTGTCATGGGCCTGGCCTGGTGGTTCACCGCGCTGATCTGCGCCATCACCATCATCGGCATTCCCTGGGCGATTGCAGCCTTCCGCATCGGCACCTTCAGCTTCTGGCCCTTCGGCCGCAAAGTGGCGGACAAACCCGCGGGTACGCTGGGCAGCGGCATCGGCGCCCTGGGCAATCTGATCTGGGCCATCCTGTTCGGCTGGTGGCTGGCGCTGGGACACTTGGTTTCGGCGGTGCTATGCGCCATCACCATCATCGGCATCCCCTTCGCCCTGCAGCACATCAAGCTGGCCGGGCTGGCGTTCTTCCCCTACGGCAAGGAGATCGTGCTGATTAACTGACAGGACTCGGGCCAAGGAGTCTGTCGGGCTTGAGGCGTGTAGAGAGGAAAAAAGGATGAGCGAATAGCTTGTGGCGGTGGTCAACGCTTGAAGTAACCGCGCAAAGAGCGCGCAGCAGGTTTTTCCCCGGTGAACTGAATGGTTAGAGCGCTTTCTTGCCGTGAAGCAATTCGTGACAAAAAGAGCATACGGCCATGAGATCTGATGGCAACTCTTGGCCAATCCGCTCATATGTAATGTGGTGGGCTTGGGTGGCTGGATAGTGCTCGCAACACTCACAGATACCGTTAGCTTTTCGTATTGCCGCATTGCGCTTCACGTACCAAAGTTTTGAGGACAGATACGCTTGATACTCAGCCTCCAAGGCGGGCTTGATGGCATAAAAAGTAGCGAGGTAAGAAGCCTGCTTGCGTGCATACCACCTTGGCTCAAGCTCGTTGTCGAAGGATGGCGCCTCAAAGCCGTTTAGCTCGGTTATAGCCTCGCCCCTGGCTATTGCCTTCCCAGCGTTTCCGCAGCGTGTGCACTGACGATAAAAGGTTGGCCGACCGTCCTTAATAATGCGTAACCGGAGCTCACGCGCGGAATGCACACATGAATACTCCGTCTCGATCGCGGTATACGCCTCTCGCTTGATAGTGAATGCTGGCAACTAAACGCCTCCTACGCTCTTACGAATGGAGTTAAGCGGCGTCGAAGCCTTCTGCTTGTCACTCCACAAGTCCATGCACTGGGGAAGATGAAACCCGTCCAACCCATTTCGGCAATTCCAAAGGCCCAAAATTCAACCGCGACCGATGCCGTAGTAACGCAGGCCCGTGCTGCGCACGAACTCCGGGTCCCAGATATTGCGGCCGTCGAACACCACGCGGTCGCGCAGGGTGGCTGCCAGAGAGGTGAAATCGGGCGAGCGGAAGGCATGCCATTCGGTGATGACCACTAGCGCATCCGCGCCGCTCAGCGTGGCGCGGGCGTCGGCGGCGAACTCCAGCGCGGGATGCTCGGGCAGCAGGCGCCGGGCCATTTCTACCGCCACCGGGTCCCAGGTCTGCACTCGCGCACCGGCCTGCAGCAGCGCGGTAATGAGGTCCAGACTGGGCGCGTCGCGCATGTCGTCGGTGTTCGGCTTGAAGGCCAAGCCCCACAGGGCGATGGTCTTGCCAGCCAGCTTGCCCTGATAGTGGTCGCTGATTTTCTCGAACACCCGCAGCTTCTGCCGCTGGTTGACCGACTCCACCGCCTCCACCAACTCGGCGTGCAGCCCGAGTTCGCGCGCGGTGTGCGCCAGGGCCTTCACGTCTTTGGGAAAGCAGGAGCCGCCATAGCCCGCGCCGGCGTAGAGAAAATGGCTGCCGATGCGGTGATCGACGCCGATGCCCTTGCGAATCTGCTCGATATCGGCCCCCACTGCTTCGGCGATGCGGGCCAGTTCGTTCATGAACGAAATGCGCGTGGCCAGCATGGCGTTGGCGGCGTATTTGGTGAGTTCGGCGCTGGCGGCGTCCATCACCATGATTTTTTCGTGATTGCGGTTGAACGGCCGGTACAGCTCGCGCATGGTGGCGATGGCCTGCGGGTCGTCGCTGCCCAGCACGATGCGGTCGCCGCGGGTGAAGTCTTCAATGGCGGATCCTTCCTTGAGAAATTCCGGGTTGCTCACCACGCCTAGGCGATGGCTCACCCCGCGCGCCGCCAGACCGGCTTCGACCAGCGCGCGCACCTTGGGAATGGTGCCCACTGGTGCGGTGGACTTCTGCACCACCACCAGCGGCCCGGTCATGGCGCGGCCGATTTCCGTGGCGGCGCCTTCCACCTGAGACAGATCGGCCTGACCATTGGGCAGCGACGGCGTGCCCACCGCAATGAAGCACACCTGCGAACCCGGCAGCCCTTCGGCGATGCTCGGGCTCAAAGTCAGCCGGCCCTGCTCGATGTTGCGCCGCACCAGATCGCTCAGACCCGGTTCGTAGAACGGCACTTCGGCCCGGTCGCGCAGTGCAGACAGGCGCTCGGCATCGCGCTCGATGCAGGTGACCTGATTGCCCACATCGGCAAAACACGCGGCGGTCACCAGACCCACATAACCCGCTCCTATGACTGTGACGCGCATAACCGGCTTTCTCGTAATTTCATGATGGAGTGCTATTTTGCAGGAAGTGTTTCGCCAGCGGCGTGACAGAACGGCGTGGCGCATTGCATCTGCGTGTTGCATCTGCATACCCCGCCGACTTGATGCGGATCAAGTGCCATGCTGCACTGCGACATTCAAATGGAATGATCCATCAAGGAGAAGCGATATGAGCCCACCCCGAAAACCAGCGCTTCGCTCGGCTCTCCCCTCGAAGGGCCAGGAACCATTAGGGCGACCCGGCGAGTTTCCTGAGAGCCAGATCCCAGCTCCAAGCCGCAAACCGCGCAAATTGCGCACTACCGCCCAGGCAACCGCCACGACGCCCTTGCCAGTGAAACAAGCTGTGAACAAGGCCGCCGAATCGCAGCCCGTGGCCCCCGCCAATGCCGTAGCCGACGTTCCGGCTCACGCGCTGGGTGCAATCGCACCGACTAGCATCCCTCTGCCTCCCGCCGATGCGCAGGCGCTCACCCCGCCCGACCACGAGCAAGCCATGCGCGAACTGATCGACCGGGCGCTGCACGCTCTCACGGCCAAGGCCACGCTCGGTCTGTCGCCCGCCGCGCTCGGCCTGGCCTTTGCCGACTGGGCCATGCACATGGCAGCCTCGCCCGGCAAGCAGGCCAGTCTCGCCGCACAGGCGCTGGAGATGCAGGGGCGATGGCTGCGCTACGCCGCCGAATTGGGCACGCACGCCCTGCGCGCCGACCGCACCCCCTGCCCCGACTGCGTCGCCCCTACCCCCAACGACCGGCGCTTCAGTGCGGCGCAGTGGCAGCAGTTTCCGTTCAACCTGCTGGCCCAGCGTTTTTTGCTGCGCGAACAACTCGTCGATGCCACCGCCCACGGCGTGCGTGGCGTGTCGCCGCATCACGAGCAGGTGGTGGCCTTCATGGCACGGCAGTGGATGGACATGCTCTCGCCCAGCAACTTTTTCTGGACCAACCCCGAAGTGCTGGAGCGCACTCTGAGCAGCGGCGGCGCCAATCTGGCGCAAGGCCTGCGCAACTGGCTCGACGATGCCCAGCGCCTACTCGACAAACGCCCGCCCGCCGGGGTGGAGCAGTTTCGCCCCGGCCACGAGCTGGCGGCGACCCCGGGCAAAGTGGTGCTGCGCAACCGCCTGATGGAACTCATCCAGTACCGCCCGACCACGCCCACGGTGCAGGCCGAGCCGGTGCTCATCGTGCCGGCGTGGATCATGAAGTATTACATCCTCGACCTCTCGCCGCACAACTCGCTGGTGAAGTTTCTGGTCGATCAGGGCCACACGGTGTTCATGCTGTCGTGGAAAAACCCGGGCGCGGACGAACGCGATCTGGGCATGGATGACTATTTGCACCTCGGCCCCTTTGCCGCGCTCGATGCGGTGACTTCCATCCTACCCGGCCGCAAGGTGCATGCCGCAGGCTATTGCCTGGGCGGCACCCTGCTGTCCATCGCGGCCGCAGCGCTGGCGCGGCGCGGTGATGAACGTCTGGCCAGTGTCAGCCTGTTCGCGGCGCAGACCGACTTCACCGAAGCCGGCGAACTCACCCTGTTTACCGATGAGAGCCAGATCAGTTTTCTCGAAGACCTGATGTGGTCGCAGGGCTATCTCGACACCACGCAGATGGCCGGCACCTTCCAGATGCTGCGCTCATCCGACCTGATCTGGTCGCGCCTGATGCGCGATTACCTCATGGGCGAGCGCGCGCCGATGAACGATCTCATGGCCTGGAATGCCGACGCCACCCGCATGCCCTATCGCATGCACAGCGAATACCTGCGCAAGCTCTACTTGCGCAATGCCCTGGCCGAAGGGCACTACGCCGTCGATGGCCGCCCGGTCGCGGTGGAAAACGTGACGGCGCCCTGGTTCGTCGTCGGCACCGAGACCGACCATGTCGCGCCGTGGAAATCGGTCTACAAGATTCATCTGCTGGCCGACTCCGAAGTGACCTTTGTGCTCACCAGCGGCGGGCACAACGCGGGCATCGTGAGCGAGCCCGGCCATCCACGCCGCCACTATCGCTGGGAGCTGCACCCCGGCGGTCGCCCCTACACCGACCCGGCGCATTGGGTGCAAATAGCGCAGGCCGAAGAAGGCTCCTGGTGGCCGCGCTGGGAGCAATGGCTGGTGGCCAAAGGCAGCGCGCAGCAAGTCGCGCCGCCCGCCTGCGGCAGTGTGGACTATCCCCCGCTGGCCGAAGCGCCCGGCGAGTATGTGCTGCAGCGCTGAACTCACTCTACGAGACTCTTCTCATGACCGACACGATCTGCAACCGCACCTTCGACGAAATCTCCCTGGGCGACTCCGCCACCCTGCAGCGCACCCTCACCCGGGCCGACATTTCCACCTTTGCCGTGATGTCGGGCGATGCCAACCCCTCGCATGTCGATGAGGAGTTTGCCCGCAGCACGCCGTTTCACCAGGTGGTGGCGCACGGCATGTGGAGCGGCATGCTGCTGTCCAACCTGCTTGGCACCGAACTGCCGGGGCCCGGCACGGTGTACGTCGATCAATCGTTGTCGTTCGACCACCCGGTGATGCTGGGCGACACCGTGACCGCCTCGGTGACCGCACGCGAAAAATTGACCGAGCGCCACCAGATCCGCTTCGACTGCAAGGTGGTCAACCAGCGCGGCGAAACCATCGCCTCCGGGCAGGCACTGGTGCAGGCGCCCACGCAAAAAATCTGCCGCCCGCGTACCCATCTGCCGCAACTGCATTTGGTCGATCCGGGCCAGCGTCTGCTCGCGCTGGTGAGCAAAGCGCGCGAGGGCTGCAAGGGCCTCAAACCCATGCGTGTGGCCTTGGTGCATCCGGTGAACGCAGTCTCCATCCAGGGCGCCATCGACGCCGCCCAGGCCGGGTTGATCGAACCCGTGTGGATCGGCCCGGAAGCCCGTATCCGCGCGGCGGCAGAGGCCGCGGGCATCGACCTCTCTCCCTGGCAACTCATGTCCACCGAGCACAGCCACGCCGCCGCCGCGCTGGCGGTCGAACTGGCGCGCAACGGCAAGGTCGGCGCGCTGATGAAAGGCGCGCTGCACACCGACGAATTGATGCACGCCGCCTTCGACGCCCAGACCGGCCTGCGCACCGGCCGCCGCGCCAGCCATGTGTTCGTCATCGACGCCCCGGCGGCCGACCGGCTGCTGTTCATCACCGACGCGGCGATCAACATCGCACCGGACCTCGACACCAAGCGCGACATCGCGCAAAACGCCATCGAACTGGCGCAGGCCCTGGGCGTCGAAACGCCACGCATGGCCATTCTCGCCGCGGTGGAGACCGTCAATGCCAATATGGCCGCCACGCTGCACGCCGCCGCGCTGTGCAAAATGGCGGACCGCGGGCAGATCACCGGCGCCATTCTCGACGGGCCGCTGGCCTTCGACAACGCGCTGTCGCTGGCCGCCGCCAAGACCAAAGGCATCAACTCGCCGGTAGCCGGTCTGGCCGACATTCTGCTCACGCCCGATCTGGAGTCGGGCAATATGCTGGCCAAGCAGCTCGAATACCTCGGCGGCGCGACCATCGCCGGGCTGGTCATCGGCACCCGCGTGCCCATCATCCTCACCAGCCGGGCCGATGGCGTGGAAGCCCGGCTCGCCTCCTGCGCCTTGGCCGTGCTGCAACGCCAAGCCCTGCTCAGGGCCGCGGGCCAGATGGGCACGATCGACACCGCGGCCCACGCGTAAAGAGAACCCGTCATGCCCTCGCCCACCCTGCTCTGCCTCAACACCGGCTCAGCCAGCCTGAAATTCGCCCTGTTCAAACTCGACGACTGCCACGGGCCGCACCTGCCAGCGGCCGCCCAACTCCGCGGCGAGATCGACAGCCACGACGGCCAGGCCACCCTGCGCTGGACCGACGCGCAAGGCCAGACTCACCGCACCGCTTCAAGCGATCCGCGCGGCGACATCGCTGCCGAGGTGGACACCCTGCTCGACACCCTCATCACACCGGCGCTTTGCGGCCCCAGCTGTGGCCCCATCGCCGCCGTCGCCCACCGCATCGTGCATGGCGGCACCACCTTCACATCGGCCCAGCGCATCACACCATCCGTGCGCGCCGCCCTCGACGCCCTGCGCAGCCTCGCCCCGCTACATCAAGGGCCGGGCCTCTCCGGGGTGGACGCCGCCACCGCCCGCCTGCCCGATGTGCCGCAGATCGCCTGCTTCGACACCGCGTTTCACGCCACCCAGGCCGATCTCGCCCGCCGTTACGCCATCCCGCGCGACTGGCACGACAAAGGCTTCAAACGCTACGGATTTCATGGTCTGTCTTACGACGCCATCGCCCACAAACTGCCGCCGCTGCTGGGCGAGCGCGCGCAAGGCGCCGTCATCGTGGCGCATCTGGGCGGCGGCTCCAGCCTGTGCGGTCTGCGGGGTCTGCGCAGCGTGAGCACGACCATGGGGTTCACCGCACTCGACGGCTTGGTCATGTCCACCCGCTGCGGCACCATCGACCCCGGCCTGGTGCTGCACTGGATCACCGAAGAGCACCTCGACCCGCAGAGAATCACCGCCATGCTCTACCACGACAGCGGACTCAAAGGCGTTTCCGGCCTGAGTGGCGACATGCGCACCCTCGAAGCCAGCCCCGATGCGCGCGCGCAAGAAGCCATCGCCCTGTTCACCGCCAGCGTGGCCCATCACATCGGCGCACTCGCCGCAGACATCGGCGGCCTCGACGCCCTGGTTTTCACGGGCGGCATCGGCACCCACAGCGCCCGAATGCGGCAAGAAGTGTGCAATGCCCTGTCCTGGCTGGGCCTGCGCCTCGACCCCCTGTCCAACGCGGCAGGCCAGACCTGCATCACCCACGGCAACAGCCCCATCCCCGCCTTCGCCCTGCCCACCGACGAAGAAGACGTCATGGCCCTGCAAACCGCAGCACTGCTGGCGTAAACCAAAAAGCACAAAGCCCAACCGAAGGGGTTGGGCTTTGTATTTGATGCTGTGGGGTGGCTGATGGGACTCGAACCCAAGCGACGGGGGATGCAAGGGGATCACCGGGGCGCGCTGCAGAGGGAGAGAAGCCCCTCTGCACCCCGGCGATCCCCCGAAAGTTCCCCGGAAAGTTCCCCGGAAAGTTCCCTGGCTTCCAATCGCGCAAGCGATGGAGCATGTCTGTCAACGTGCCTGCACGGTTTCGAGCGAAATCCGCAGCACCGTCAGCATCACCCAGACAGCTTCCAGGTCGATGAGCGTGCCGTTGACGCCTGCCAGGGTCATGGCCGTGTTCACCACTCAGATCAAAGGTGGGCGTGTTCTTGCCCGGGCGCTTGGGTGCACGGCTCCGGCCGCATGACCGTAGTGCAACGTCTAACGTACCGCGCATTACGTTTTCACAGCCAAATCAGTGATAACCCCTATTATCATCGGTTTTGGCTCTCAACGAGCGTGGAAATCGTGCCCCGCTCTGATGTTTCACGGAAGATCGGCGGAAATGTTTGGAAGATCAAAGGCTTGGCGCTGCAAGGCGTCGTGGATCACCGCCCGTGAAACATTGTCCGGGGGCGTGCAGCGGTGATTGCAACGCAGGCGGCATCTCTGTGATGCGGGCGATCCGGCGGGCGATCCGGCACCACAACACAACAAACGATCATTCGGCTTTCTGTTGTTTTTATGCTATAGTTGACTACTGCGCATGGTCTTTGCATGTATCTTAGTTTGCAGTCATGTATTATTGATTGCATGGACTATCGGGGCAAACTTACACCAAAGCAGCGGGCACGCATTGACGTGCGCGCGCGTGCTGGCGCCTTTGGTGTGCAGTCGCGAGACAACATGATGTTGGCACCTGTCGCGCTGCTGCTGCTGGCGATTTTGGCGCTTGCAGCACCAGGGGTTGCTGCGGTCGGCCTCGCGATCCTTGCCAGCGCATACGCGCTCCGCAGTGCTGCGCTGCGCTGGATTGAAGGGCAACGCGCCGCCGACCTTGTTGCGCGGAACGAAGGTGCCGCAGCAGCCGCCGACGAATCAGGGTTTGTAATGACCCATGCCGACGCCGCCTGTGTTGCCGCGGTGCGAGCACTGCGCTTGCCCCCACCCCCACCCGCCCGCACCGCTGCTGGTCGTGCGCTGGCTTTTGTATGCATCGCCCCCCGGCTCTCTCAACGTCCTCTCGCCCGCCCGCACCACGCGGGCCGCTGCATTGCATGATTATCTGATCTGAAAATTAGTTAATCCCCATCAGCCGCCCGCGCATCACAGCCGGGCGGCTTTTTTGCGCCCGCAAATAAAACGATTTTGCGAGGGGTTGAAAATGGGTAACAGTCAGATTTTTGCATCACTCCCCCCATTGGGGCAGGCTATTCAAAATGCGATGCGCGGCAATATCAACGAAAACGCCGGCGCGATTATCGAGATTCTGCACAAAAACCCGGACATGAGCGTGGAAGAGGCCGCCGCCGCGGCCCGTTCGCTCTTGCGACGCGAGCGCGGCGGGTGTGTGCTGAGCGGACAGACCCGCCGCAACGGCAAAAGCCGCCGGGTTGCGCCGATTGTCGAGATCACAGCTGGCGAGTCCGATGAAACCGGCGGATTTGCTGCCATCGCTATCGATTTTACCGAGCCGGATTCGCACATCAAAATGCAGGAAATCGCACAGTTCGCGATGACCGAAAAGGGACGGGACCTGATGTCGCGGGCCGAACCGCTGGTGCGTGAGCTTGATCGGTTGCGTGATGAATCCGGAGAAACGGTTGCGAATAACAACGACGTATCCCGCCGTCAGGGTTTCAACATCAAGGCGCAGCGCAAAAAAGCGCTTGAAAACACACTGGCGCGACTGCGCGCGCATTTTGAATGGTGCCTTGAAAATGGCGTGAGCGAGATTGCGATGGAGTCGGAGGAGACCAACGCGCAAGACTTTTTTGATCGCGCGACGCAGACCGGGTTCGACTTCGGCGAGGGAGAATGAAAATGGCGGACATTAAATCGACGCACTCAGGTGGGGTTATCCGCGTCCAGGTGCCGCCTGGGGCCTGGGGGGCGGTGCCCACTGCGCTGATCGAGGATGCGCGCCTCTCGCTGGAGGCTCGGGCTGTCGCGGCATGGCTGGCCACGCGCCCGCCCGGCTGGCAGATCGCTGTCCCGCCTCTCTGTCGGACCCTCGGCCTTGGGCGCGACCGCTGGCGCCGCGTCGCACGCGAGATGGAAGACGCGGGCTACCTGTCTCGCCGGGCGCACCAGGGCGGCACCATCCAAAAGAACGGACGCCAGCACGCCGGCACGTGGCGCTGGGAGATTTTGTTCTGCGCGGTTCCACACATCAGTGATACGACCGAGACCGCCAAACCTTCCATGGACGGGTTTTCCGGCGACGGAACTTCCGGCGACGGAACTTCCGGCGACGGGAAACACGGCGATAAGAATCAGATTGGACTGAAAAAGAAAGACTCGAAAAAGACGGAAGTAAGTAAAGAGAGAGTGGAGCGCGCGGACAGGGCCACAACTGCAACTCTCTCTTCCCCCCTGCCCGGCTTTGGCTTTTTTGTGAACGAACTTGGAATCACAGTACAGCAGGGCAACGAGCGCGACGAACAGGCGCTGGCTGTCATCCAGTCGTTTGAGTCCGAGCAGGTCGCTGCGGCGGTAGCACAAGCCGCAGCGGCGGAAGCGCATGGACGCGCATTCCCTACTGCCGTGCTGAAAGCCCTGAAGAAGCAGGGCAAGGGGGAAAAGATTGACGACGGCCCGACCTTCCGAGAATGGCTGTCGTCCTTTGCCGGGGAGGTCGTCATCCATAATGACGACCCAGTGTTTGACTACGCATGGGACGCTGGCGTTCCGGTGGAATTCCTGACGCTGCAGTGGTACGAGTTCCGCCAGCGCTACGGCACGAACGACAAGCGCTACCGGGACTGGCGCGAGGTCTTTCGCAAGTCCGTGCGGGGCAACTGGTTCCGTCTGTGGGCGCTGCGGGATGATGGGCAGGAGGCGATGCTTACCACGGCCGGTGTGCAGGCCAAGCAGGTGATGGCCGCGGATGAACGCCGCGCGAAGGCGGCTTGATGGATCACGCAGCGATGGTGGCCAGCGTGGCCCCATGCCCGGCCTTGCCTTTCAGCTTTTCCTTGCCCTGCTGCGCCAGTCGCCACAGCCACAGGAAGCCACAGGCGCGGCGATCAGTCTGCGGGCTACGGGAATGGTGCCAGACAGCCCGCAAGCCCGCCACAGGCCCGCAAATCGCGCCGCGCCCAAAAATCTGCGGCAATTGCACCGGCCGCAGCAAGTGACACCACCACTACTACCGCAATAGTCTCCATGAAAAAGCAACAAGAAATCGTCTCTGTGCTGCGCCGATTCGCCGCAGAAAAACGCATCGACCTGCAAACGCTGTCCGCCCGTCTGGACATCCCTTATTCGACGCTCACGTCCGCCCTGCGTGGCACGCGGCCCTTCCCGTCTGACCTGGAAACGCGCAAGCGCATCGCGTCCGTCCTGGGCGTCACGGGCCTGCAAGTTGCCATCTGGTGCGAACTGCTGGGCCTTGACGACTTCATCGTGACGCAAAACTTCGAGAGCAACGCCTTGGCCGCCCTGCAAGCCATGCGTGCAGATCCCGTCGTGGCCCACATCGCGCCCAGCGACGACGCGTGGGAACAGATGCCGCAGCACGCCAAGATCGCGCTCATCCTGATGTACCAGGCGCTCACGAACAAGCGCCTGCTCGAAGTCTCCAAGGTGCCCGCGCAGCCGGAAGAGGACAACGCGGAGTAGGCGAATGGCGGCGCTGGTGCGGCTCATTGAAGACGGCGCGCTCTAACCGGTTTCAATCACAGATTACGCATACCCGTCAAAACAAGCACTCCGATCAAAAGGGATGCTCGCTGCTTTCCCATTGTGCCGCAAGTCGGAAAGCAGTCAAGGTTGCGTGGGGCGGTGTTCATAAAAGTCTCCGCAAGCGGCGACTTTTACAAACCTTCCGCCCCGCGCTGCCCTGCTCCGCTGCGCTACGCCCCCGGCAAGCCGGGGTGACAGCTTTCCTTTGTTGCGGCCTGTCTGCAAAAG